>DMNR01000118.1 GCA_003452655.1 Actinomycetota bacterium
CCCGACAGCAGTTTCCGCCAACCCCACATCATCTGGCCCCTTTCAGGCGATACGCGCAACAGCGCTCCCCCACAGACGCGCCCAGGGAGCCGATGCGCCAATGGCGCATGACGGTGCGGCGCGACAGCGCAGCAGTACCTGGTCGCAGCGAAACGCCAACGTTGCTCCGGATGCCTGCGGCGTGTTCCTCTTGGAAGTTGTCTTGGGTTCTAAGGCACACCGAGGACCGGGGGCTGTCGTCCCGCGTGTCGCGCATTCGCACGCCTCGGATCAACTGCGTCGGTACTCGCGACCAACTCCCCGGATGACCCGACCATCGCGCCCCGCACCGCCGATGCCGAGCGGGTCGGCGATTTGCGGCGCGGGAGGGCCCGAGCGCGCTGCGGCCGGCTGTGGCATGCTTCGCAGGTGGAAGGCCGGAACCCGTGGAGGACAGCGACCCTCACGATCGGGGCGATGTTGCTTGTGGGTGTGGCCGCGACAGGCGCGTTCCTCGCAGGGCGCAGCAGCAACGATGCTGTGCCAACGGCATCGAGCCTGGCGCCACCACACACCGAAACAACGGGTGACGACCCGTCAGACGGGGTGCTTTCGGCCGCTGAGTATTTGACCGCGCAGTCGATGCTGAGATCCGGTGGAGCCAGCCCGATGATGTCGAACCTTGAGCGCGAGACGATGCAATCCATGGCAGACGACATGTGTTCGATCGCGCTCACGGCGGTGTCCGGGACCGAAGTCCGCGAGTCGTTCAAGGCTCTCATTCGGGGGAACGGGTCCCCGCTCTCGGAGGTGGACCTGGACGAGGGAGCGAACGTCGCTGCGGTCGCGGCAATCTTCGTTTGCCTGGACGATCTGCCTACCTGAGATTGCCCACCCCACCCCACCCCACCGCGCTGAGCTGACCGGTAGAGGCGGGTCAAGCAATGACAACCGGTTGGTCACCGGCGGCATGGTCGGTAACAGGCTGGGCGAGTTGGTTCCGCCCGGCCGGGCCTTCAAGCTCAAGCATGCCCGAACTCCTTACAGACCGTGACGCGTAGGCTGCTGGGCGGTTCTCTGGCAGCCGGTCGACAGCGCCGTTGAATTGCACGGTCAACCAGGGCTTATCGTGTGGCCTTCAATTACGCAGGTTTGCGAATGGCAATGAACCGTGCTGGGTAGTGAATGAACGAAGCAACGCGGACTCCACGGTCTCGGGTGGTTCTTCGGTCGCCTTCCAGCACACATGGAGCTGCAGCGGCTCGGTGAGTTGCCAGATGTAGCGTCCACCCCAATGGCCGACTGCTCGGCCTGAACCGAACGCACGGTACTGGCGGAGACGTGTCCGCAAGTTCGTGGCCTTGCCGATGTACACAGTCTCGGTGCCACTGACCCACTTCGCCCGCAGCTGATCCAACCCGACGGCAGGGTTACGCCCCTTGAAGTGTCCTCCGCAGCTCACTGCCTCGAAGGACGGCGCCGTGTCAGCCGACCGGAGCACGATGTACACACCGCCGAGGTCCGCCACCGTTCGAGGGTTGAATTCGGCCCACGTCACGAAGCCATCGAAGCCACTGGCACGCAAAGCCTCTGATGAGAACATGCCCTCTTCATCGGCGCAGCGCTCGGCACGGTTGAGTCTGGCGTGGGGTGCGAGCGCATAAATGACGAATCTCCGGCGCTGTGCCTGTGACGGGTCGCCGACGTCGAGTGCCCGACGGATGAACTGGTCTGGTGCAGCCGAGTACTTCCAGGTGGACGTAGTCTGCGGTCTGCCACCCTGCCGGGCGCCATACAGGAGTCTCGATGCCGCACGCCCCGATCTTGTTGTTCCTCCACGGCGTCGGCGGGGGAGACCCGGACGAAAAATGGCGAGAGGCACTTGAACTGGCACTGACGAGGCTGGGATACCCGGATCTGTCTGGCGTTCAAGTGCTGGCCCCGAAGTACCCGAACGGCTTGAATGGCGTAGACGACGACGAGCCACTGCCCAAGGTGACGGTGAGGGCTCCGCGCGGAGATGACGCTGAGCGGAACCGTCGCAACTTCGAACGCCGGCGGACGGCGATGGAGGTCCTGCTTGGGCCCGACGATCGCGGGGACGGTTTGCCCGGCGGTGACCACGTTGCGCCCGTCGCGGCAGAATTGAAGCTCTTCAGCCAAGCGAAGAACTACACCGAGGTTCCTAAGATCCGGGCGTGGGTGCTGCAGCGAATCTTGAAGAACCTCCCTCCGTCCGGGCGCCTTGTCATTGTCGGACATAGCCTCGGGTCGGTCATCGCTGCAGACCTGCTTCGTCGCCTCCCGCCCGGGTTGCAGGTTGCCGGAGTGGTGACGATCGGCAGCCCGTTGGCCCACAAGAGGTTCCACGTCGAAAGGCTTCGCGAGTTGCTGGCCGAGCCGCCGGCGAACTTGGCGTGGTGGGTCAACTTCTGGAGCACGGCCGATCTTGTGCCAACTCGTCGCGGCATCTCAGCCGCCTTCCCCTGGGTCCTGGATCAAAGAATTCGAACCTCCTCGGGGCTCCACCCGCGTCAAGCCCATCAGGCAACGACATATCTGCAGAGCGACACAGTGGCGATGGCAATCGGCCGTGGGCTGTTCGGATCACGATCCACGGAGATCGCGATCGTCGAGAATGGGCTCGACATCCAGCTGGACTATCCGGAAACCATCGCACTCCTGGCACTGCGATACGCACATCTCACGATGAATGAACTCGAGGGCGACACGCGGGATCGCTACACGGATGCACTCAGGCAGATTCAGGCAATCACCGTCGAGCAGATCAGGGCCCG
>DMNR01000322.1 GCA_003452655.1 Actinomycetota bacterium
AGATGTGTATAAGAGACAGGAACTTCACTAGTGAACCTTTCTTTCGTTGAGGTCGTGACCCTAGGGTCAGCGGAACCAAGCCTCGATTGCGTCCACTTGGGTGTTGAAGAATCCAGGGACACCCTCGTAGCGCTCGACTAGTTTGGTCGCGTCGCCTCCCACCTTCTCAAGACCGATCTGGGTGGCTTGGTCGAGGTTGGATTGGAACACTTCAGTCTCACCGATGGTGGTGCCGATCGCGACCCCGGCGTCCCAAGCGCCCAAGCACCAGCCCACCGGCGGGAAGAACACGCCCGCCCCAGCGGTCAATCCGTGCGCCGAATCGTAAAGCCCTCCAGCAATGCTTCCCGAACTGAAGCTCTCGTACGCCTTCGCGCCATCAGTGAATGCCCCGAGCATGCCGCCGGCTCCACCCAGCACCTTTCCAGCGGAGCCCGAGATGATCGACGAACCTGTACCCAGCAGCCCTTGGGCGAAGGTCGACTGGGCGAATGGATCGCTGCCATCGTTGGCCATACCGCCCAGACCAGCCAAAATCTGTAAGCCTCCAGGAATCACACCGAACCCACCAGCGGGGGCCACCTCAACTTTGGCCATCACCTGCTGAAGCGAGGTCAAGGGGTTGAGGCCACCCGCGCCGACCACTTTCAGCAGGTCAATCAATGTGCCCTCGACGGATGATCCGCGCGAAAGCAGATCTACCAGTCGGTCCGGCAGTTGTGGGGTGGTGATGCCCTGAAGACCTCGGAGCGCCCGCAGGAAATCAGGGTCAACCGAGGTCCCAGACGAACCGCTGCCCGAGTCCAGGCTGGCCAGCACCTGCTCAAGAGCTTCGGACTGAAGCGTGTCGTGCATGGCCGAAAGCGCCGCAACAACACCGCGCAGCATCGGGACCAGCGACGATCGCCATTGGGATTGAAAGTCCTCTGCGTCATGGCCGGTCCAGGAACTCATCAAGATCTGCAGGTCCAGTCCTCGGATGACCTCGTCTTCGATACGCTCGCTCTGCCTCTTGGCCAGAGTGGCCAATGCACGTAGGTCATCGGCCGAAGCGCCGAAGAACTCACTCATTTCAACCTCGTTTCAGGATAGTGGTGCAAGTGAGGGCGGGTTTGCATTGAGGTGATGCCTGAAGCACTGTTCCTGGCTGAAGCCCAGTTCAGAGAACTGGCTCATCTTTCTGTTGCCCCCGTAGTTCTGACGAGGTCCTTCCCTCGTGTTGCTTCCTTCTTGCGGTCCGCTGCGCTGCTGCGCGCCGTTCCCCATCGCCTGCTCGAACCGCAAGCTGGGGTGGAGCGCGGACGCCCCACCCACGAGCCCAAGGTCACGCGCTGGCTTGCTCCTGCTGAGTCGCATTGGTCCTCGCGTTGGTGGCAGTTTCTCGCAGCACCGAACTCACCTGACGCAACTGGCCTGTCAGGGGGCCCTCCCAATCAGAACGGAACTTGAACGCATCGGGTCCCGCCCACTGGGTTGTCCCCAACTTCGTGCCGATCGCGGTGATGATCTGTTCGATCTCCTCCGCCTTCTGATCCAGCTGAGTCGCCAGACTCCGGACTTCAGTGATGTCCATCCCGTAGTAGGACTGGCTCATAGTAGATTCCCTTCGCTCCTGCGAGGTCTTGCCTCGCCGTTCTGCCGATAAATGAACAATAGTGCTCGTATTTGCATTGGGCGATGGGAATGGGTTCCCATCGCACCCGCCCGTCAGTTGTCGACGAGCGGGAGTTGGATTTTCGCCGACCTCCCTCCTGTGACCCAGTAGCCACGTCCAGGGATCGGCTGACCCTTCTTGAACCGGGGCAAGGCAGTGCGCAGGACGGCCTCCCCGTCCGTATATTCCGGCTGGAGCAGGAGCCCGGTGCGCGCGTTCTTGACTTCCATCAGCAATGGCCAGGTGCTGTTCCAGGTGNTCGACTCCCCCTCGGCCACGACGTTATCCTCATTGATCCGGCTTGCCTTCACTAACTCGAGGAGCGTCGCCTCTGCCTTACTCTGTAGGAAGTCCGAATAGGACTCCACGAACAGCGCCACCCGCGGTCCGCCCGTGGTGTTCTCGCTGATCATCGTGGGTTTGAGTTCGTTCAGCAGGCGTTCGGCGGCATCAAGCCCGAACACGCTGAAGTCCCACAACGGGTAGGACGTGAGCGGCGACCGGCGCGCAGACAGGTGCGCCCGGACAATGTCCGGACGCCAGGAACGAAGCGAATGCGCGAACCAGGCAAGTGCATTAGTGCGGCCTGATTGAGCCGCGCCCCAGATCATCACGGTGCCGGCTGGGGCGAACTCAATCGGGGCCAGGGTCTCGTCGGCAACCCCTAAGACCGGTCTTCCTCGTACGCTCGCCGGCATCGATCTGGCCGAGATCTCCAGCGGAAGTCGACGAACCTCAGCGGGCCGAGGTCCATCCAAACCGGAAAGGAAGGACGCCAACTGCTCAATCATGCGGGACTGCGCAGCTACGTTCACGCTGTCCCCCAGGATTGCAAGCTGCAGTTCTTGGGGCAATCCCACTTGCATGGCACGTCCGGGTGGGGATGTCGGCGAGAGCACATCCCGGGGCAGATCAAGATAGCGATAGCCATCGTCATCTGACTGTCGCAGGACGACTCGACGCTGAAAGGCGCTTGCGAATGAGACCGGCAGTGCCGCCGGTCGGTCGGCGCTTACTGCGAAGTGGATCCCGACCCCACGTCCGTCCACCAGCAGTTGTTGGAACATCGTGAGGATGGCCTGCCGGTCTGCGGAAGCTTCATAATCAGTGCGGAAGGTACCGATGCCGTCGATAAGCACGAGGATCCGTGGCTCAGCATG
>DMNR01000126.1 GCA_003452655.1 Actinomycetota bacterium
GGCACATTTGCGACCGTTCTCTTCTGATTCGTTTTCGGGTGCGTCCAATCGCTGTGTGCCCGCCGCGACCCTTTGGTGATGGGTGGGCGGATAGCCTTTGGAGAAATCGTTTGGTCCACGCTAGGTAGCTACGGGAGTCACCTTGTTGTTGCGCATGTCCACGTTGTTCCTTCGTACCCTGCGTGATGACCCGGCCGATGCCGAGGTTCCAAGCCACCGACTGCTCGTGCGTGCCGGTTACGTCAGGCGGGTGGCTCCGGGGGTATTCACGTGGTTGCCGCTCGGATACATCGTGTTGCGAAATGTCGAAGAGATCGTTCGCAAGCAGATGGTCAATGCTGGCTTCCAAGAGGTGCATTTCCCGGCGCTGCTTCCCCGTGAGCCATACGAGGCGACAGGTCGTTGGGATGAATACGGTCCGACCCTGTTCCGGCTTCAAGATCGTAAAGAAGCAGACTTCCTCCTCGGCCCCACGCACGAGGAGATGTTCACTCTGCTCGTCAAGAGTGAGTACTCGTCGTACAAAGACTTGCCGGTGTCGCTGTTCCAGATTCAGACGAAGTACCGAGATGAGGCCCGTCCGCGTGCCGGGATCCTGCGTGGTCGCGAGTTCGTGATGAAGGACTCCTACTCGTTCGACTACACCGATGGTGGGCTCGTCGAAAGTTACGGAAAGCACCGCGATGCCTACATCAAGACCTTCAACGAGCTTGGGCTTTCGTACGTCATCTGTTCAGCGACGTCTGGGGCGATGGGAGGTTCGGCATCCGAGGAATTCCTCGCACCGTGCGAAAACGGTGAGGACACCTTCGTCCGTTGCACTGCATGTGATTACGCCGCGAACGTAGAAGCTGTCACGACTACGCCTGGACCCGTAGCTGATGCCGATGCACAGCAGGCCGCCGTGGTCGTTTCAACGCCGGACTGTTCGACAATCGATGACCTCGTCAAGTTCGCGAATTCCGATGCGACGCTGAGTTCCGACGGGAGGGTATGGAAAGCCGAGGACACGTTAAAGAACGTCGTCGTGATGCTTGAATTCGCTGACGGCACTAGCGCCCCGCTGATCATCGGCGTGCCTGGCGACCGCGCAGTCGACGAGAAGCGACTTGAGGCGGCCGTGGCTCCGGCGGCGGTGCGCGCCTTTGAGCCTGCCGACTTCAAGGAGCACCCTGAACTCGTTCCTGGCTACATCGGCCCGCAGGTGCTTGGCGAGAAATCGCCGTCAGGGATTCGCTACCTCGTAGATCCTCGTGTGGTCCCCGGCTCGGCGTGGCTCACCGGCGCAAATGTGAGTGATCAACACGCGTTCAATGTGGTGGCAGGGCGTGACTTCGAACCCGATGGAACTATCGAGGCGGCTGAGGTTCGGGAAGGCGACCCCTGCCCGAATTGCGGTGCCCCGCTCACCCTGGCACGCGGTATTGAGATCGGCCACATCTTCCAGCTCGGTCGCAAGTACGCCGAAGCGCTTGACCTCAAGGTCTTGGATGAGAACGGCAAGCGGGTGGTGGTCACCATGGGGTCCTACGGGATTGGTGTCTCGCGCGCTGTGGCAGCGGTGGCCGAGCAGAGTCATGACGACAAGGGCCTGATTTGGCCACGTGCGATTTCCCCGGCGGACGTGCACATCGTCGCGACCAGCAAGGATGACGCCGTGTACGCGGCAGCGGGATCGCTAGCGGAGGACCTCGAAACCGCAGGTCTACGCGTGTTGTATGACGATCGACGCGCAGCATCACCGGGCGTGAAGTTTAAGGATGCGGAGCTGATCGGAGTTCCGACGATTGTGGTCGTGGGTCGCGGACTGGTAGACGGTGTGATCGAGATCAAGGACCGTGCGACCGATGAGCGGCGAGAGGTACCTGTCGGCGAAGCCGTTTCAGTGATCCTTGAGGTCTGCAGCTAACCGGGGAACGCTTGACTCGGCGAACCCCACGTCACTGCTCGCGTGGCGCATTCCTGAGCGTGACGCACTGCGCGATCACGCGACGGTCCGGCAGAAGTCGTGGCGACAGCGGCCCAGTTACGAACGAGGCGCAGTTCGGTTTGCACTGCCAGGGCGGTTGCTTGCGCAGCGGTATCGATTGGACCCCCTGTGTCGTACGCAGCTGCGGGTGGTGGAACGGTTGCTTGCAGGGCTGCAAGGTCGAATCGCAGTTCGTCGCGGGCTTGTCGGTGGCTGCTGAGGGCTTGTCGCGCGCGTGTCAGTGCGCCTCCGGAAACGCGAGCGCCGATCAATCCGTACGCGTACGTCGCAGCGTATTCCCCCTCCAGAGCTTGGGTGAGATTGTCGATCGCTTGGTCGCTCATGCCGAACCCCTGGCGAGGGCGGTCGCGTGCTGAGACTCCGATGCGGCAATGAGCGCAAGGTTCCAGATGAGCTCGGCGCTGCTGGCTTGGCCGCTCGCCTTCACACGTTCTGTCGCAGCGCTGCGTTCGGCCGCGGTCAGGTCCGAGATCGCGCCCGCAGGGGTCTTGCCCACGGCCGGTCCATTGTCGTCGCGATTGGTCGGTTGCGAACCCATCGCCGCGAGATGTTCCGCATGTTGATCGCGGATCGGTTGGAGTTTCCCCGCTAGTGCAGGGAAGGCCGCAATTGTGGCGTCGTAACGGGCGAGGAGCCGTTGCTCGCTTGCCGAGACGTCACTGCGAACAGCGTCGTCGGCATCGGGTGTTTGCTCGCCCCCGTCGCTACTGCATGCTGCCAGCAGCAAGAGGGGACCTGCGGCCGCTGCTTGTAGAACCCCTCGGCGGGACGGCAGACCGGTCACGAGCACAGCGTAAGCAATCAGACCCCCCTAGGATTACCCCAGCACACCTTTACTTCTCAGTGCCAGGCAGAATTGGCGCTGGTAAGGCCAACTACATAAGGAGCGTCACACGTGGCAGCGATTTCCAACGAGCGACTGCAGTCGCTGCTCACTCCAGTAGTCGAAGCGGCGGGCGCTGACTTCGAAGATGTGAAGATCCGCAAGGCCGGCTCCCGCAGCGTTGTGGTTGTGACGGTCGACAAGGACGGCGGAATTGACTTAGACACCGTCGCGGCGGTGTCGCGAACCTGCTCTGAAGCCCTCGACGAAGCGGACGTGTTTGGCGAGACGGCGTATGTGCTCGAAGTAACTTCGCCTGGCGTTGATCGCCCGCTCACTCAAGCCAGACATTGGCGCCGTGCNNGATGTCGCAGCTTTGAAGGCACTCGTTACTGAGCGGGAGTTGTCTTTGGACACGGTCGTCGGGAGCATTGAGCAGGCACTGTTGGTGGCGTATCACCACACGCCTGGCGCCCATCAGAATGCCCGCGTCGAACTTGATCGGACCACTGGGCACGTGACAGTGCTGGCAATCGACGCCGATGATGAGTCGGCAGAACCCAGAGAATTCGATGACACTCCGCCGCAGTTCGGTCGGATCGCCGCGACGACGGCTCGAAACGTGTTGATGCAGCGCCTGAAGGAAGCAAACGACGACGTGACGTTCGGGGAGTTCTCCGGGCGTGAGGGCGACCTGGTCAGCGGAATCGTCCAACAGTCTCGTGACCCTCGATCGGTCCAGGTCGAGCTGGGAAAGATCGAGGGGACGATTCCCGCAGCAGAGCAGGTTCCGACGGACGACTACTCCCACGGTACTCGCCTGAAATGCCAAGTCGTAGCGGTCCGCAAGGGTCCGAAAGGGGCGCAAGTCACGCTCTCGCGGACGCATCCAGATCTCGTGCGGAATCTGTTCAAGATGGAAGCCCCCGAAATTGCTGATGGAACCGTCGAGATCGTCGGAGTTGCGCGAGAAGCCGGCCATCGTTCGAAGATCGCTGTCCGGGCGACCGTTGACAATGTGAATCCCAAGGGGGCATGCATCGGGCCGATGGGGCAACGTGTTCGCGCAGTCACCACCGAACTGCAGGGCGAGAAGATCGACATCATCGACTGGGATGACGATCCGGCTACCTACGTTGGCAATGCGCTAAGTCCCGCGCGAGTCTCCAGCGTTGAGGTCGTCGATTTGGAAGCCCGCTCCGCCAAAGTTGTCGTGCCCGACTACCAACTCTCACTGGCGATCGGTCGTGATGGTCAGAATGCGCGATTGGCGGCCCGATTGACTGGTTGGCGTATCGATATCCACAGCGATGCCGAGGATGGCGGACCAGCGGTGCCTGTCGTCGACTCGACACGAGGCCGCGCCGAGTCGACGGGTGAGTGACCACGGATACCCGCCCGGGGTAGACTGGCCGATGGCCTCGTCACCGCAACCGAGGCAACCAGCGACCAGCGAAGATCGAATACCGATTCGGACCTGTGTTGGTTGTCGTGAGCGCGTGGATAAGGCCGACCTGGTGCGGCTTGTCATCGTCGGAGAAGAACTGGCAGTTGACAGGGATGCCACGTTGCCCGGTCGTGGTGCATATTTGCATTCCCGGCCGGATTGTGTGGAATCAGCACTTCGGCGTCGAGCGTTTCAGCGGGCACTCCGTTGGAATGGGCACCTCGATACCGACTCGGTCAGCGAACAGCTCACCGCAGGATTACCCAGCAGCCGATAGTTCAGGAGCAGTGGAATGAGCGCTCGATGAGTTACCAGCTATGAACCCGTATAGGCACGAATAGGGTCCGAGCACGCGCCCGGGCCAGGACGGAGAACAGTGGCCAAGGCCCGCGTATATGAAGTCGCGAAAGAGCTCGGGATTGATAGCAAGACAGCTGTAGCGAAACTGCAAGAACTCGGCGAATTCGTTAAGTCAGCGTCGTCAACGATCGAAGCTCCAGTCGCACGCAAGCTGCGAGACGCCTACCCGGATGCACCGGTTGAGGCACCTGCGAAGAAAGCTCCTGCCAAGAAGGCAGCAGCGAAGAAGGCCGCGCCAAGTCCGGCGGACGGCGCGCCTACTCCTGCTCCTGCTCCTACACCCACTCCAACGCCCGGGCCAACCCCAGCGACGGCCGCGCCATCCGCTGCACCGGCAGCACCGGCCGCTGAGCCAGCACCGGCGGCGGCAGAAGCACCGAAGCCTGCAGCACCCGCTGCTGCGGCAGCACCTGCCACGCCCGATGCTCCGGCGCCTGCAGCCGCCAGCGGCGATGCCCCGCCCGCTCCACGGCCCGCTGGACCGCGACCAGGCAACAATCCCTTCACCGGCGCGAGCGGAATGCGCCCATCCGGACCACGCCCCGGTAACAACCCGTTCAGCAGTGGTGGAAGTTCCGGAATGCAGCGCCCAGGAGTTCCTGGTGCGCCACGGCCAAACCCAGGCAGCATGCCCCCACGTCCGCAAGCTCGTCAGGCCCCGGGGGCACGCCCAGGCCAACGTCCGGGTGGCCCTGGTCAGCGTCCCGGCGGTCCCGGTCAGCGTCCAGGTGCTCCCGGAGGTCGTCCAGGTGGTGCACCTGGCGCAGGTGGCGGCGCAGGTCGACCCGGCGGCGGCGGTTATGCCGGCGGTGGCGGTGGCGGCGGGCGTCCAGGTGGCGGTGGCGGCTTCGCTGGCGGCGGCGGGCGTCCAGGTGGGCCAGGTGCCCCTGGTGGTGCGTTCGGTGGTCGAGGTGGTGGACGTCCAGGTGGTCGTCCCGCACGTGGCCGCAAATCGAAGCGGGCGAAACGCCAAGAGTTTGACAACATGGCAGCACCCACCATTGGTGGCGCCACAGTGCCCATGGGCAATGGTCAGTCGATTACGCTTCCGCGTGGAGCCTCACTGACGGACTTCGCTGACAAGATCGGCGCCAATCCCGCCAGCTTGGTGAGCGTGTTGTTCAAGCTGGGCGAGATGGTCACCGCAACGGAATCAGTCAATGACGACACCCTCGCACTTCTCGGTGCCGAGTTGAACTACGAAGTCAATGTCGTGTCACCAGAAGATGAGGACCGTGAACTCCTCGAGACCTTCAACCTGGAATTTGGTGAGGATGAAGGTGGCGAGGCCGCGCTCGTGAAGCGAGCGCCGGTGGTAACCGTCATGGGTCACGTCGACCACGGTAAGACCAAGTTGCTCGACGCTATCCGCAGTACATCCGTGGTGGATCGCGAAGCCGGTGGAATCACTCAGCACATTGGTGCCTATCAGATCACCGCGCATAAGGGCACTGAAGACGAACGCAAGATCACTTTCATTGACACACCAGGTCACGAGGCCTTCACCGCCATG
>DMNR01000205.1 GCA_003452655.1 Actinomycetota bacterium
CCGCTACTCACTGGGGTCGATTACGCAGCAATGGGAGCGTCGCTGGAGACGGCGATCTGGTGGCTTGCAATCGTGGCTGTCGTGATGGGTCAGATTGCCTTCATTCCGCAAGGTACTTCGATGATGTGCGCCGTCGGCCGACCAATCCCATTGCGGCCAATGACGATCTTGCAGCCGGCCGTCGCCTTCATCTCGTTCGCCGTACCGGGAATGGCCGGGCGCGTGGCGATGGAAAGTGCGTTCCTCTACAAGTACGGCATCGCCCCAGCGGTCTCGGTAACAAAGGGAGCGCTCGATTCGTTTTCCGGGTTCATCGTTCAAGCAGTCATCCTGGTCATTGCATTCTTGACTGGAGCGCTAACTCTGCCCCAATCAAGTTCAAGCTCAAGTTCGAGTTCAAGTAGTAGCGGTTCTTGGATCATGATCGCCGTGGTCGTCCTACTGGCCGTGGCAACGGTCGTGGTTGTGCTTCGAGTTAAGAAGATTCACGACCGCGTGGTCCCGGAAATCAAGAACGCATGGGAAGCACTGATCGAGGTATTTCGGTCACCGAAACTGGCGTTCGGACTACTGGGAAGCCAACTGGCGGTCCAACTTATCTGGGGCCTGGCGTTGTGGATCGCGTTGCTCTCGATGGGTGTGCATCTGAGCCTGATCTCTTGCACGGCTGTCGTGGTCGCGACGTCGTTGCTGCAGGGAATCATTCCGGTTCCGGGTGGAATCGGGGTGTCAGAAGCCGTCATGTCCGCATTTCTCGTGCCTCTTGGAGTCCCGTCTGAGATTGCGCTGGGAGCCACGATCATCTGGCGTGTGTCGACGTTCTACCTGCCCGCGATCGAGGGATTCTTCGCCTCGCGGTACCTCAGCAAGCGGGGTTTCCTGTAGGAAACTCTTGTGTCAACTAGTTGGTCAAACTACCGGGATGACTTCTGGGTCGTACGGGTGACGTCAAGTGCCACGCACGAGTCTTAGGCGTACCTTGATTAGACGAATTCCGTTCGAGCGTGAGATGTGAGGTTGTCATGGCTCCCGAAGGCGCAAAACCTGCACCAGAACCCATCGATGAGGATGCCTTGGATGCCGTCAGCGGTGGTCAGATGATGAACTCCACTGAGCTCGTCTACGCCAGCACGTACGTGCCATTCGACTCGTCCTTTTAAGACACGTCTGGCGGTGCGCGGCCAGACGCATTCGCGGGTCGCGTCAAGTCAAGGTCGTGTTTACGGGCTTAACGATCTTCCCGCCGGTCACCGTCTCCAGGGCCTCATCGTCAATCGCTTCGACGCCAAGTTCGGTCGGCTTGTTTGCTGACTCGTCGAGATTCACATTTGCTCCTTCGCTGAGGATTGCTGATTCGCGCGTTATGCCGCGCTGACAAGAAGTTGGTCGCCGGGCTTGAGGCCAAGCTTGGCGGATAGTCCCGACTGAATTTCGATGACTTGGTCGACCGGACCCTTGGATGAGAACACCGGACACGGATCTGAGGTACACGGTGGCGCTTGGGCAGCGATCGACTCAACGACACCGCCACGCAGGTAGATGATGTCGAGCGGGATCAAGGTGTCCTTCATCCAGAACCCGACTTGCTCCGGTTGTTTTACCATGAACATCATTCCGCGATCGGCTGGTAATTCCGTTCGGAACATCAGCCCGGTCTCGAGCTGAACCGGAGTTCTCGCAACTTCGAGTCGAATCAACTTCCCGCCGATCGTCACGCTCGCGAGGAGGGGCAGTTGCTGGGCCGCGGTTGGTGCGGATGCAGCGGTCGGGCCGGTGCCTTGATTGACGGTTGCGTTGGAGGAGGAATTCGCAGTCCCACAGGCTGCCAACGGAACGAGTGCCACCGCGAGCAACAGCGTTTGCCACTGACGCACTTGCCGTCCTCCTAGCGATCCCAACTTCCCCGCCAAGCGACGGGGCATCTGCCCGTGAAGCGTAGTGCAGGGGGGCGCAGAAGGGCTCGCTCGTCCGTTGCGCTCGGTGGCGAGGCGCAGCGGCGCCGCGTTATCCGCCCAGCGTCCGCCGGAAGAATGCCACGGTCTGCGCCATCGCCTCATCCGTTGCTTGGGGGTTCCAACGCGGCCCGATGTCACGGCCGAACGCATGCTCGGCGTCGTAGAGGTGCCAGTCGAAGTCGACGCCTGATTCTTGCAGTTGCTTGTGGATGATCTGCAAGCCATCGGCAGGGGTGTGCGGGTCACGTGAGCCGAAGATCATCAGAAGTTCACCGCTGATTTCGCCGCTTCGGGCTAACGTCCCGGCATCCGCGTCTGCACCGAGCTTCCCATCGTGCAGGCCCGTCGCGTACCAACAAGCGGTCGCGGCCACCTCGGACTGCAACGCGGCGCGGAATGCGATGTGCCCGCCCGTGCAATGACCGGCAATGCCCAACGGAGCGATCGAAACTCTTGGATACTCGCGCAGCCAGGTCAGTCCCCCCGCGACGTCCTCATCGAATTGGGCTGCATATAGCGCCTCGACGTCGGCTTGTCCTCGTTCCTTACCCGCGTCGTCAAACTCCAAGACGGTGCCCGCCGGTTCGATCCGGTAGTAGATCTCCGGCGCGGCAACAACGAACCCGTAGCTAGCGAGTCGTTTGACCCAGCGCAGAGTCGAATCTGACAGCTGGAAAATGTCGGAATAGAAGAGGATTCCGGGGTAGCGCTTGTCGTCGGCCGGGGCCGCAACGAATGTGCGCATGACCTTTCCTTGAACCGGGACGTCCACGTACGAGGTGTCAATCTGCATGGCCGAGAGCTTACTGCGATTGATGAGATCGGCTGCCCAACCGAGAAATTTGGAACGCCGTGGTTTAACTAGGACATCGTCCGGGTAAAACTTAGTCACTGAAGAAACGCACTCACGAAAGGAGCCCGTCATGGACTTCCTATTCCTCCGTCTGCGCTAGTCACCAAATCTCCGCCCCCGATCTCAAGAAAGGAACGTGACATGCTCTGTTTCATCCGAATCCTGCTCCCGTAGTGGCAGACCTGCCTTATCCATGGCTCCATCAACGCAAAGATGCCTGCTCGAAACTGTTCTCACCCCTCAGTCTCTGGCGGGCATCTTTGGCGCTATTGGACTTCGGATTCGGCCAACGATGGCCAGCTGACTTCGAAGCAGGCGCCGGTCTCGGAATCGACGATCTTCACGTCACCGCCAGATGCCAGCGCTGCCTGTCGGACTAGGGCAAGGCCCAGACCAGTCCCACCAGGGATGGATTGACTTCCTCGCGTAAACCGAGTGAATACCCTCTCGCGTTCGTCGGGCGGAATGCCCGGTCCGTCATCACGAACCTCCAAGCGCACGCGTTGGCCATCATCAGTGACATCGATCCGGACCTGCGACTGCGCATAATCCAGGGCATTGCCCACCAACTCGTCGAGGATGCGTTCGACCTCGCCGATCGGCGTTCGCACAGGCGCCGCAACGTAGTCGCACAACAGCGTGATTCCTCGCTCGGATGCCAGGCCCTCCCAATCAATCGTTCTGGTGTGCGCACTTTCGCCGACGTCGACGATCACATTCTCGGCTGCCGTCTCCGCCGTTGCCAACGCCAGCACTTGATCGACGCGCCGGGCAAGGCGATCTACCTCCAGCATTGCCGCCTCGGCCTGCGCAACTGTTTCTGGGCTGCCCGCGGTGTCGGCAATTGTCTCGAGGCGAAGTCGCATTGCCGCCAACGGCGTCCGCAGGTGATGCGATGCGTCCGCAGCGACCGCCCGGGAGCGGTCGAGCATTGCATCGAGCTTTCCCGCCGTCTCGTCCAGTGCATCAGCAACGTTCTGGACTTCGCGAGGACCCTTGACATTGCCTACGCGTGCCGATGGGTTCTCGCCGACCCGGGCAGCACCATCGGTTAGACGGGCAAGCGGCCGCGACAAGGCACGAGCAAGGCCCCACGACGCAAGCAAGGCAGCGATCAGTACGAGCGCCAGGATGGTGATCAAGGCGTAGACGAGGGCGCGAACGTCCTGTTGGACTTCAGTCTCGGGAACGGACAGGCGCACCGCGCCAATCACTTGCGACCCGTCTTTGATCGGTACTGCCACATACCGAAGTTCGGTACTCAGCGTCGTGGAATAGCGCACGCCCGCGGCGATCCCGCCCTTCAGAGCTGACGCCATCTCCGTGCGCTGGAAGTCTGAACCGACTGTTGCGCCCTCGCTATCCGTGAGGACCTTGCTTTGGGCGTCAACAACTGTGACCCGCACGCCGGTGCGTGATTCGTACGAGTTCACGAGGGCAGGCCACTGCGCAGGCGGGATGCTCCCCAGATCACCGCTGATGACGAGTGCATCGCGTTCCAGCCCGAGGGAAAGCCTGTCGTACTGATAGGAGCGAAACACGACGACCAATGGGATCGACATCGCGATGACCAACAACCCGGTGAGCAGGGTCATGGCCAGACTGATCCGTCTAGTCACTGGTTGCGCTCTGTTCGACCAGCCGGTAGCCGACTCCTCGGATGGCTTCGATCACGATCGTTGGAGGCAACTTTTTGCGAAGCGTCGTCACGTGGACGTCGAGAGATTTCCCGCTACCGACCCAGACTGGATCCCAGATCCGGGCGTATAGCTCAGTGCGGGGGACAACCCGCCCAGGCTCTTCGGCGAGGACGGCAAGTAGGTCGAACTCCTTTGGCGTCAGGCCGAGCTCTGTGCCGTCGTGGGTCGCGGAATGTTGGTCACGATCGATCGTGATTCCGCCGAACGCCATTGTTTCGTTGGCAGCAGGTCGACGCCGAACGTTCGCGCGAATGCGGGCCGCCAATTCACGAAGTGAGAAGGGCTTGACGATGTAGTCGTCGGCACCGAGCTCAAGCCCCTGTACACGGTCGGATTCTTGACCGCGGGCAGACACGATGAGGATCGGAACTTCGGAACGTTGGCGGATTGCTTTGCAGACTTCCAGGCCGTCGATATCAGGAAGGCCAAGATCGAGGAGAACCACGTCCGCAGCTCGGGCATCCTCGATTCCTTGAGTGCCGGTATTCGCCCACTGGACCTCGAATCCGTGACGGGCTAAACCCTCCACCAAGGGCTGTGCCATGGATGGATCGTCCTCAATCAGCACTACGCGCATAGGTGAATGGTGACACGTCACTCATTCGGCGCACACGTTTCCAAGGGCGCAAATGCGCGGGTCAACAGTCCTTAACGTCGCTTAACCAACTTTGCCTTCATATCTGCCGATAGACCGAATACGTTGCAAACCAACGCAGAACTGATCGATCGATTGAGGAGTGCCAAAATGGAACGCAGCACAGTGATCGCCGGATTGGCGTCCGGAATGCTCGTCCTGGTCGCCGGTGCGGGAGCAGTTGCCGCAGTTGGTTCCCTGCAGGATGCAAGCCAGGAGTCGTTGGCTATCGGTCAGGCGCAGCCACAAGCTTCGATTGCGACTACACCCGTTGACGCGTCAATCCCAGCGCCTGTGGTGCCGCCTGCCGCGGCTATCCCGGCGGCCAAGGCGAAGGCAGCGAAGGCTTCGGGCGCGAGCGAACGAAGCTCGTCTGGTTCCGGTTCGGGATCGACCTCCGGTTCGAGTTCGTCGTCGAGTTCGAAGTCAAAGAACAGCTCCTCAACAAAGCCAAACTCGAGCAGCTCGTCCAGCGCTCGAGAGCGCGAGCGTGAGAAGGATGACGACTCAAAGAGTGAGGACCATGCGTCCGAGGATCACTCAGGTGAAGACCAACCAGAGGCAGGCGACGATGACTGAATCGACAACGCCAACTAAGTCGACGAAGAAGCGGCGCTCAGGCGGGACCACGGCCGCAACCCGAATCACGACTGCGGGATTAGCGGTAGCAATCACGCTCGGCCTCGGCGGGGCAGTGGCAGCGCGGGCCGCGGAACAAAAGCGAGCTGACGCCAAACTCAACACCGACGGAGCAGCAACTGCGGATGCGTCTGCTGAATCGGANNGGTTCATCAGGGGGCTCGGCTTCAGCGCCCAAGGCGCCATCGAAGTCAAAGGGAAGTTAGTCCTGTGGTCATCACTAGTCCCAGGCCTGAGACTGCGGGTCAGTCTCCACGTAGAACGTGTGACTTGGGTTCGGCGGGTGCCACGGCTTACGCAACTGGTCGGCTGATGGGGACCGACTGCCAGGTCCGCGCCACCTGCGATTCAGCCTCAGAAGCGATTGCGGCAGTTGATGTTGGTTGGCAGGGAGTCGTGCAGTGTGAGAAGAGCTGGACTCGGTTCACATCCGATAGCGAACTCACTCGGCTGAACAACTCAGCCGAGCACGGGCCCACGACGACCGAGGTGTCTGACTTGATGGCGGCACTGGTTTCGGCAATGGTGTGGGCCTTCGACTACAGCGGTGGGTGGGTTGACGCCTCACTGCTTCCTGAGATTATTGCGGCCGGTTACGACCGCGATTTCGCTGAGATGGTCACATCCCAGGCAGGGGAAGAGATCGAACGCGCTCCCGGAGTTCCGCGGCCCCGCAATGGTCAGCGGCGGGCGATGGAGGCAGTATCGCTCGACGGAAATCAGGTGACTCGCTCGCGCTACGTTTCCCTCGATTCCGGCGGCGTTGGCAAAGGATTGGCCGCTGACTTGATTGCAGAGTCGGTCATGGCTGCCGGTGCCCGCGGTGCCTTGGTTGACCTTGGCGGCGACATTCGGGCCATCGGTGTAGACCAACATGCCCGCGCGTGGACGGTCCAAGCTGTCGACGAACGAAACCCGCAGGCTCCCGAACTCGCTGAGTGGGACGTGACCGATGCCGGTATTGCTACGAGCAGTGTGGCCCGCCGTCGTTGGAGTGGTGGGCACCACTTGATCGATCCGCGAACCGGCCTGCCGAGCCAGAGTGATTTGCTTGCCGTGACCGTGTTGCACCGCGATGCGCTGACCGCTGAGGTCGCCGCCAAGTCGGCATTGCTCATGGGGCGCCGTGGTGCCGTCGATTGGTTGCGCGACAGGGGAGCGACCGCACTTCTTACTGGCACGGACAACCTCATCACCCGTGTAGAACGGGCCGATGGCTGACGATTCCACGTGCCGCGGGTAGGTCGGCTAGTCGCTGGGTTTTCGGATCAAACCGTCATCGATTCCTGCGCGTCGCTCAACGAGATGGAATCCATCAACGTCGTTGTAGTCGACCACCTGGTCGTCGCGTTGCAGTCGGCTTCGGAAGTTGTCGTACCGGCGGCGCGCGGCTTCGGGCACTGACTGGTCGTCACGCTTGATCCGTGCTCCCGTGCGAAGCATCGTCAGCAGGTGATCCTTTTGATGCTCACGGGCGATCGGCGTCCACGGGATGTCTTCGGGGTAGCTCGGCCGCTGGTCTGCCTTGTCGGCGCGCGACAGCGCGACTGAAACGGCTGATCGCGTGACCGGTGTGAACTCGTTGCCGAGTCGCTCGCGGTTCTCCTTGTTGATGAGGTCCGCCATCTGCTGTTGAGTGAGGCCGGCAGTGCGCCATTGCAGTAGTCGCCGGACAGGCGGCAGAACGCGTGCGCGGCTCACAATCGCCGACGATATCCGCTCATGGTCTGGATGAGCGAGACGTCGTCGACGATCATTCGGTTCCCCTCGATCACCGTGACGTTGTCGTGCGAGCAATTCGCGCCACGCCGTCGAAGGTCCGGTGGATATCCGGACGGATTCCTAGTCTTGGCGCAGGCGTGGATCAACACTTCCCCATGCCCCAATCGAAGGGACAGAACATGAATCCGAACCGGCTCATCCTCGCGGGGACAGCAACAGCACTTGTTGTTCCATCGCTACTGGTAGCTGCCGCGCCCGGATCTGCTGCAACGCTCGACCTCGGAACCCGTGTAGGTGATGTTGTGAGCATCTCGGCACCGACGACGGCAAAGCGAATGAAGCTGTTCAAGATTACGTGCCAGGCGCCAACTAACCTCGCCGGTGGTCGCGTACACCTCTACCAGAACGGCAATATCTTCAAGCTCAGCAAGGTCACGGTTTCCAAGACCGGGGCATGCAACTTCAAGGTGAAGTCCGGGGTCAAAGGCCTCAACACCTTCGATGTTGCGGTGGTCAAGTCCGGCGTCACGTACCAGTCCAACAGCGCGACGGTTCAGATCGGCCCAAAGACCACTCTGGCGAAGCAGCCCAAGGGTGCAATCACCCTGAAGGGCGCGAAGACGACCACTCTGTGGGCGAAGTACAAGATCAAATGTCAAGCGCCGAGCAGCCTCGCAGGCGGCAAGGTCACGCTGTACCAAAACGGTGCAGTACTCCCGCAGAAGTCGCAGTTTCGAGTGGGCGATAACGGCAGCTGTAACTTCTGGATCAAGTCCGGACTACTTGGCCTGAACACTTTCGACATGTCAGTGGCAAAGGGCGGCAGGACATATCAATCGAATGCCCTGAACGTAACCGTTAACAGCTAACTGCTAACCGACCGCGTTGGCCCCATGATGATGTGTGGCAGCGCGGTCGGTTGTAGCCAGCGAAGCGTGGTGACGAGCTGAGACTTGGTCAGCGAGACACAACCGCGGGTTGAGCCAAGCCCGCGCTGATGAATCCAATATCCGCTTCCGGTGGTGCGGTCAGGTTGGTTCGTGTTTCGTGGCGGCTTGCCGATTCGCCGGTTGTAATTGATTGCGATCACGTAGTTGTACAGCTGGACCGGGTAGCTGATCTTGTATCCGCCCCGTTCATATCTCTTGGGGCCGTAGTGGTATCGCATGGATGTGCCCGGATTGCGCAGTCGACCACCGGTGTCTGTGAGGCTGAAGACTCCGATTGGAGAACGCAGACTTCCCGTCCACGGGCGCTCATGCCAGCCGTTGAATCCGTTCAGCGACCACCACGAGCTCACTTGGGTCCAGCAGCCGGCGGCTTTCTCCCAGCGTTGGAAGGTGTTTTCATCGGTTCTGCGGCTTGTCGAAACGGCGACGATCAACTGGGTAGAGAGCAGGGGAACCTTGGACCAGGTCGTCGGACCGATGCCCGGAACGGATTCCAGGCAAACCGGTGGCGGCGGATCTGCTGCGGGGACCTCGGTTTCGGCTGATGCGCCGGCTGCCGGAACAAACGTCAGTAGCAGGGCGGCCGTGATCACAGTGCAATTCGAAGCTGTTCCCCTCACGCGGCTTAGTCTGCGGGCGAATCTGCCCGATTGCACGCGTATCTGTCCAAGTTTCGGACTATTTGCCGCCGATCTTTTACCAACGATTCCGGGCTTGTTCGGCCCAACCCTCAAGCCCGTCGAGTCGGAATTGCTGTCCGGAGCCGTCGATGGCGGTTCCAGACCAGGTTCCGAACGCCTGCTGGGTGGATGACGCGAGGACGCCAAGGTTGGTTGTGGCGGATCGCACGTGGAACGGCACCATGACGGCATCGACGAATTCACCGGTGATGTGCCAGGGGTCGTACCAGTTGTCAGGGTTGTAGTCCCAGGTGACGGAATCGGGCCAGTAGGTGAGGTGGCCGTTGACGAAGATCCCGTTTTCCGTGGAACCAGTGCCATCGGTCCACTTGCCACCCAGTTGGAGGCCCACTACATCGGTACCGACGAGGCCTGCGGCAGTTGCCCAGTTCCATGTCAGCGAGTAGGGCCAGCGGCCGCGCCCGCGGTCCAGGGCAGCGTATGACTGCCCCGGGGCGACCTCGAAGGACTTTCCATCAACGCGGATCGAACCTGTGACCGGTCGCGCGAGATCCTTGACGGTGTACTGGAAGCGCTTGTCGTCCCAGGGAACGACGACGGCCAGACAGTCGCCGCTCGCCGTGGCGTCGAGAGAAACCTCAACGCGGTCGGTCTTGGCTGACAGCGTTGTGCCGCCCTCGTGGTCGACGAACGCCATCGTGAGTTTGCGGCCGCGAATCTGTGCGGTCAATGGTGCTGGGTCATCTTGGAGTTTCGCCCCGGTCGGTCCGAATCCGATCACGTCCGAAACGACCTCTTGACCGGTGGCGCGGTCGAGAACGTACAACTGGTTGACGGCGAGATAGTCAAGGTTCGAGATCGTCATCCCGATTGCGTGAGTGGTGGTGACAACTCCCCAATATTCCCACCGTTTGGTGCGTCCCCAGCCGCTCAGGTTGGTTCGGTGCAGGGGGCGACGGGAATAGCCGACGGCAGCGTCGTTGAGTCGCCCGTTAGGCAGGCAAAGATCGATCGGCTCGCAGATTTCGGAGAGCACGGAGCTTACGCGTTGCGGAAGTCTGGAGCAGTCCAGCCCAGGTACGGCATATTCCATCGGGCTTGAATCGTTTGGAACGAGACGATCCAAACGCGCCCAGTGCCCAACACGTCATTGCTGGCAATCATGTTGTTGCCCAGTGAGATGGCGACGTGGTTAGGCGACCAGAACATCAGTGCGCCTGGAGGGGCAACGGTATTCGGTGAATGGCGGAACTCTTCTGGCATCCCGTTCCACTGGTCGATCGCGTTCGGGATCGTCTGGGGAGCGCCGTAGGCGATCGTGACCAGGTTCAGGCAGAGGTTGAACCAGCTCTTCTCTGGCGATGTCACCTGGCTAAGGACATACCGCATCGCGTCCGAGCAGGAACGGGAAGTCTTGTTGCTGTCTTCGGGCTTGAACTGACAGTCAGGCACTGGGTAGGTCTTGAAGAATTCCGTCACATCCGCCGCAACTGGACCCTCGCTGGATAACCCTAGGGCGAATCGAGCCGCCCGCACGTTGAGGGTGACCAGGTCGTATTCAGCCTTGGCTCCGGCGAACTCTGCGTCGGCGTCCTTCTTCTCCTTCTCGGCAGCTTCGATCAATGCGATCGCTTGTGCCATCCGGATGCTTTCGGAATCACCGACCATCTTGAGCATGCGTTGAGCATTCGACCAAGATGTCGCGTCGGCAGCTTCAAGCGTGACGACCTGTGCCAGCGCGGCCGGATCGACTCCAGTGATGTACGCCTGGCGCGCAACTCGGGCAACCGTCATGCGAGCTTCTTGGATCTTGCCGTTGAGTCCATCGAGATGGGTATTTGCTTCTTTGCTGNNTCTTTGCTGCGCTTGGTGGCGGCCTTGAATCGCTTCGTGACTCGGGGCAGATCGGCTTCCGCGAGATTGAGCGCTTCCTGGGCGGCAGCGGCGGCTGCGGCCTTCTCAGCGGCTTCCTTCTTTTCCTTCTCGATTTCTTCTTTGGTCTTCTTCTTTTTTTTGCCCTTGTCCTTACCCTTGGCCTTTGCCGCGTCTTCCTTGGCCTTCTCCTTGGCCTTTTCCTTGGCCTTCTCGGCGTCGGTCTTCGCCTTGTCGGCCGCCGGTGCAGTGTCTTCCTTAGGGCAGTCGTCCTTCGTGGTTTCCGTCTTCTTGGTCGCGTCGCACTTCTTAGCGACTGTCGCAGCCGGGGCAACGGCACTCGCAGAAACCGGTGCGAACGTCAGCAATGCGCAGGCAGCAGCAACCGCTGGCGCTAAAACGAGCCGAGTCACGCGCACTGCGAACATTCCTCCAAGTCGGTCTGGGGTAAGGATCGCTGGTTACACCAGCTAATTCTCGGCCCCCAAGACACCGCATCTTTAGCCTCAACGGGTTATCGCAAGGCGTTATTACCTGACGTTGCCACAGGTTCGAAGCTGATGCATCACGGTTAGCTGATTACACCTGTTTGTATGAGGCAAATCGGCTCACCGTCACACTGTGCAACGACGCTTGCGGCGATGTTACCCCTCCCAGGATTGACCGAGAGCGGCCGTTTCCACAGTGTTTGCCAATCTGTTGCCCAGGGTTGCCTCAGCTATAAGTGAATCGATTTGCCTTGCCGGTCCGGCCTTCTCGCGGCATTGGGCCCTCAAGCAGATTCAGGTAGCTGACCGCGTCCTCGATGTCTTTGAGCAGCAATTCCGCCGTTCCGGGCAACATTCCAAAGCGAATCACGATCCGCATCACCCAGATATCGGCGATGCCCTCGGGCATCGGATACGCAGGAATCTGCCAGCCCTGGTTGCGTAGCCGGTCGGACAGATCCTGCAGGTCCCAGTTGGTTGTGTACCCGTCCTTCATTCGCCACGCGAAGACCGGAATGTCGTCGCCCTTGGTCACCAATTCAAACGGTTCCATGGCGCCGATCTCCGATGAGAGCATCAGCGCGATGTTCTGGCTCATTTGGTGGACCGTCCGGTAGCCGTCCATGCCAAGCCGTACGAAGAGGTAGTACTGGAGCAACACCTGTGCACCCGGGCGGGAGAAGTTCAAGGCCAGTGTTGGCATGTCACCTCCGAGGTAGGACACGTGGAAGATCAGATCCTCGGGGAGGTATTCGGCAGAACGCCACACAACCCAACCCAAACCGGGATACACCAGGCCGTACTTGTGGCCAGAAGTATTGATGGAGTGGACGCGAGTCAGTCGGAAGTCCCATTCGAGATCCGGCTGGAGGAAGGGGGCGACCATTCCGCCGCTGGCGGCATCCACGTGGAGGGGAACATCGCGGCCCGTCCGCACCTGGAGCTCGTCGAGGGCGGCAGCGAGTTCCTTGATCGGTTCATATGATCCGGTGTAGGTCACGCCGAGGATCCCAACAACGCCGATGGTGTTCTCGTCGATCGCGGCAAGCATTCCTTCGGGCGTGAGATTTGGCTCCTCGAGCGTGATCGGCACGTACCGCGGTTCCACCTCCCAGTAGTTGCAGAACTTCTCCCAAACGACCTGAACTGCCGAGCTCATGATGAGCATGGGTTTGTCGGTAGGCAGACCCTTGGCCTTGCGGTCGTGCTGCCAGCGGCGCTTGAAGGCCAACCCGGCGAGCATGCATGCCTCGCTGGAACCGATAGTCGATGTGCCGATCGTTTCGCCTGGGGCGTTCCAGAGCTTCGCGATCATCTTCGTGCAGTGCTTCTCGATCGCGGCTGTCTCTGGGTACTCGTCCTTGTCGATCATGTTCTTGTCATATGACTCGGCATAGAGTCGTTTCGCGTAGTCATCCATCCACGTGCTGACGAATGTCGCGAGGTTGAGGGCTGCGTTCCCATCTAGCATCGCCTGGTCGTGGACGATGAGGTAAGCAACGTCGCCAGCCAGTGGTGTCTGCGGAATTTCGTCGCTGTCGATTGCCTGCTGATTTGCCGCGGGCAGCAGGTCCCACAACTCTCCGGGCTGGCCAGGTGGCACTTTGTCGCGAGCCTTGCCGCGATCCATGTCGGTTCCGATGCGGTGCAAGGCCATGAGGTACTCCTGGGCAGTAGTGGTTTGTTACGCCGAACGTACTGCGCGAGACGGTTCGGACGCAGCGAAGAGGTACGAACCATGACCTGCCGGGTGTGAATTCGCATTCGGTTGGCGGTGGTGCTGACCCGTTACCTGGGTGACAATGTCGTGTGACCCCTGATCGTCCGCCCACGCCTGATGCGGATTCTTCCCCTGAGCAAGACGCCGGTCGCCGGTTCGGGTGGCCCGCAGCAGCTGCGATGGGACTGCTCGCGGCCGTCGTTGCGGTCTTGGCGGTTGTCGTTGTCGGCGCTGTTACCCAGGGCGAAAACGTCGAGGCACAGGTCGCCGAATCGTCACATGGGCACAACACGTCGGCTACGGTCCCGGCATCTGCTCCATTGCGCAGCGGAGAGCGGTTCGCCACGCTGGGACTGCCCGACGGTGGGACGTATCAACCCAAGGCACCCAATGGCGGAACGGACGACTACCGCTGCTTCTTACTCGATCCTCAGTTGGCCAACGATGCAACCCTCAGCGGAGTCCAGGTCCTCCCCGGGAATCCCGAGTTGGTTCACCACGCAATCTTGTATCGAGTAAGTCCTGCGGAGCTGGCTGCCGCGAAGTCCCTCGATGCCAACAGCGTCGGTGCCGGCTGGACCTGCTTTGGTGGAACGCTGATTCCATCTCCGGCCGGTGTCGGGGCGATCGACGCGCTCGACGATGCACCCTGGCTTGCGGCCTGGGCGCCCGGTGGCAAGGAGAGCGTGTACGACGTTAACTCTGGGGTGAAGCTTGAAAAGGGAACGCAGATCGTGCTGCAGATGCATTACAACCTGCGGGAATCCCAGGGGACTGACAACAGTCAGGTTCAGCTGCGGTTGACCGACCAGACCAAGGGCGTCGAAGCCGTCCACACGATGCTTCTGCCAGCGCCTGTGGAGTTGCCGTGCGCGGCCGGTGAAACTGGACGGTTGTGTGATCGCAACGCCGCAATCTATGACGTCACCCAAAGGTTCGGTGAAGACAGCCGCACCACCATCTCTGGCCTTCAGCTTCTCTGCGATGGGAATCCGTTGCGCCCGAAGGCCGGCGACACGCAATCCTGCACGAGAACCATGAAGCAGAACACCACGATCGCGGCAGCAGCGGGCCACATGCATCTGCTCGGGAAGTCGATTTCGATCGATGTGAACCCAGGAACTCCCCGGGCCAAGACGGTCCTGAATATCGATCAGTGGGACTTCGACAACCAGGGCGCCAGGCGCCTACCGAAGCCCGTTGCGCTGTTGGCGGGTGACACGGTGAGGGTTCGCTGCACCCACAATGCTCAATTACGATCGCAACTTCCCGCATTACAGGGTTCGGCGCCACGTTACGTCGTGTGGGGCGAGGGCACGACTGACGAAATGTGCTTAGGCGTTCTGGTAGTCACGCATCCCAGATGATTCTTGTTCAATGGTCAACTTCGCTTGGCGCAATGACGGTCGCGCAAGGTACTTGGCGGCGATTGCGCCGAACCCGAGGCCAATCAT
>DMNR01000376.1 GCA_003452655.1 Actinomycetota bacterium
GGTCTCCCTTGAAACAAGGATGACCTCGTGCCCAGCCCGTTGGAGTAGGTCAACCTGAGCGAGTACTGCATCGTTTTCACCACTTGGTACCGAACGGGTGTAAAAGCTGTGGACTACCCCGATTCGCATGGGATCAGATTAGTTGACCGGGAACTGCGGCGTGGAATCGTCCTCTTCCGGAATAGTCTGGCAGCGTCAAGACACCGTTCGAAGTTCTGTTGCCGCGTGGGCAGATTGGTCGTGGAGTTCACCCCGCAGAACCTCACCGCCGTCGTCAAGGCACTCTTCGTACCACTGCAACTAGGATTGGCTCGAACATCTAATCGCGGATCGACGCCATGCAGCGGCGAACAGAATCGAGAAAAGTAATCATGCGAAAGCTCCTTGTGATACTTCCCGCTTCGACCGCTTATCGCGCGCCGTTTTTCGATCTCGTCATTCCCAAGCTTGCCACTCACGGTATTCAGCTGACAGTCGCGCACGGCGGGACAACTGAATCATTCAGTCAGCGGGGCGACGTTGTCGACCGACCTTGGAGTGTTCGGGTCCGCACCAGGACTCGAGATGCATCCAATCAGCCGTGGGCGCTGCGGCGGTGGCGCGACGCAGAAGCTAAACCAGACTTGGTGATTGTGCAGCAGGCGATCAAGAATCTTGAAACCTACCCATTGATTGCAAGGCAACGTTTGAATGGACCGAGCGTTGCGATGTGGGGCCATGGAAAGACCTACTCAACACCTCAGGGGCGTGCGGCGTCATTGCTCAAGCAATGGCTGGTACGGCGTTGCGATTGGTTCTTTGCCTACACCGAGTCAGGAGCAGCGTTCATTGCCGAGCATGGCTTTCCTCCGGACCACATCTCGGTGCTGCGCAACACAATCGACACCCAGGGATTGCAGCGTCAACTGGCGGCGGTTACTGAATCCGAGGTCAGCGAGTTCCGTGGGCAAAATGACCTAGTTCCAGGCAGGACAGCCCTTTTTTTGGGTGGAGTTGATGACAACAAAGGAATTGAATTCCTACTCCTATCCGCGGCACTTGTGGCGGAGCAGCTACCGGGCTTCAAATTGTTAGTCGCGGGTGAGGGTGCCTCGGCAGCGGCGTGCCGTGCGGCGCAGACCGCCGGAGCGCCGCTCCGAATGCTGGGCCGTGTGGAAGGACATGCCAAGGCTCTTGCATTGAGTGCAGCCGACGTTCTAGTGGTTCCTCAGTCAATTGGCTTGGTCGCCGTTGATTCGTTGGCCGCTGGTGTTCCAATCGTGTCGACGAGTCACCCGCTACATGGTCCTGAAGCCGAGTATCTCGAGGATCGGAAAACTGCGGTCTTCGTCGAGCACGAGGCCTCCTGCTATGCCGAAGCCATAGCGGACCTCCTCATCGATACCGAGCGACTCGAAGCGATGGCACAAGCCTGCATCCGCGAGAGCGATAGTTATTCACTCGAGAACATGGCGCAAGCATTCATTGATGGCGTCCTGGCATGGAACGCCCTGTCCAAGTCCCAGTCCTAGCAGTGCCCGCCTTAATCAGCGAGCGGCGTCCCCGATCTACCGCGATCGCTGCTGCAGATCACGCTTCGCATGGACAATGCCAACTGCAACCAGGTGTGTCAGGCGAGGTTGAGTTCACACCTACTCGGTACTCACGGGGCACCGGACGCCGCCGCGCCGGGCGGGTACTCCAGTCCAAATTTCCCCAGCAACAGCGCTTTGGGTCAGAGCTGCATTCGCACCAATGATGATTCCAGCGGGCGACAGTCAAGGTCCCCGACCTGCAGAGAACCTTAGCCCCCGCGCAGAGAGTCGCACCACAGCCGATTGCGGCCAGACGCAGGCGATGGTCTCCAACGGAGAAGTAACACCGACCGCCAATGTGGGTAGTCGCTGGCGGTGCTACCCGTAGCGCGAGCTAGGCTCACTGTCGTGAATTTGTCGGATCGTCTTATCGCTCAATTCCATCAGTCATCGGTCAGCGCGACGATTAGGAAGACGCCCGGCGTCAGCGCTATGGCTGGCAGATGGTGGCTGCGGGTGCAGACGGAGAAGTTTCGCGCAGCAATGTCCACCCTCAGTCCTCCCCAGGTTCCGGCGAGTGTTGAGATCCCGGTCGGCCTCGTGAACGTCCCCGCGGTGGCGGATGCAGTAATGAAGATGCCTCCGTACATTTTGGCTGGGGAGGAATTCAGTGACGAGATGGCTGAATGGTGCCCAACCACCTCAAAGTTCATCTCGATCACTCGCGTCCCTGGATCCCTCGGCTATCAGGACATCTACGCCCCTGTGCTGGGTCACCTCCGCCAGAGAGGAGCAGTACGTATTCTTGAGGTCGGCATGGGCGTCAATGATCCGGCTGCGGCCAGCGGCATGGGTTCCGACTACATTCCCGGGTCTTCGCTCATGGGGTGGAGTCACTACTTTGAGGGCAGCGAAGTCCATGGTGCCGACATTGATGAGCGGTGCCTCATTGATACTGAGTGGTACTCCACCCACAAGGTGGATCAGAGGGATCCCGCATCGCTGGGCACTCTGGCAAGCCTGGTGAATGCGCCCTTGGACTTGATCGTGGATGATGGGCTTCACACGCCTGAGGCGAACGGGAATACAGTCGCTGCTCTGCTACCACTCTTGAGCCCATCCGGGGTGATGGTCGTCGAAGACATTCTCCCCGAGTTCGATGCACTCTGGGAGGGCTTGGGGGAGTGGCTTGACGGCCACTACGAGGTTTCGTACTTCCCTTCGCGCCACCTCAGGCATAACCGTTCACCGGGGGGCGGAATCGCCATCATCACTAGGCGCGCCTAACCACTGCTTTCGGGTGTGGGACGGCGGCAATGGACCTCCGGACGCGTTCAAGGTGATGGTTCCTCAGTCAATTGGCTTGGTCGCCGTTGATTCGTTGGCCGCT
>DMNR01000403.1 GCA_003452655.1 Actinomycetota bacterium
CCGCCGGTGATACTTCCTCGGAGCTTGTCAGTAGCTCGCCAGGGTCCGCGGCCGCCGTGGCAACGATCGGATCCGCCACCTGGGCGATCATCAGCCGCTTCACGGGATCCGTTGCCGACGTCGATTGAAGAAATGCAACACGCTCGCCATCAGGGGAAATCGTGAAGTCGGTTGGTGCGCCAAGCGTGAAGCGGCGGGTCCTTGCTTGCAGAAGTGGGAACGATTCGGTCACATGCGAATAGTGCCGCACGCGCAACATCGTTACCCTCCCACTATGAGCAAAGATTCCGACCGCCGAATGCTGCTGGTCCATGCCCATCCAGATGACGAGACGATCGGCTCAGGCGTGACCATGGCCAAGTACGCCGCCGACGGGGCCCACGTAGCCCTTGTCACGTGCACATTGGGTGAGGAGGGGGAGGTCTTAGTGGCCGACCTTGCTCACATCGGCGTCAACGGTGAGGACCGCCTCGGCGAGCACCGGATCAACGAACTTGGCGATGCCATGAAGGTCCTCGGCGTCGCAGATTGGCGCCTGTTGGGTGAACCCGGTAAGTACCGCGACAGCGGGATGATGGGCGAGCCAAGCAACAATCGCGAAGGCTGCTTCTGGCAGACGGACCTGCTGGCAGCTGCCGAGGACCTCGTTCCAGTGATTCGGTCGCAGCGTCCGCATGTGCTCATCACGTACGACGATTTTGGTGGTTACGGCCACCCCGATCACATCCAAGCCCATCGAACTGCCATGTACGCCTCGCAACTGGCGGCAGCGCCGACGTTTCGTCCAGACCTGGGGGAAGCATGGGATATCCCGAAGATCTACTGGACTGCGATTTCCAAGTCGATGATTCGTGCCGGGATCGAGGCGCTGAGGGCCAGTGGCGACACCAGTGAGATGGCGATGATGGATCCTGATGAGATCCCCTTCGGCGTTGACGATGAGCTCGTCACTACTCAGATCGATGGACGCGACTTCCTACCGAACAAGGTGTCGGCGATGCGTTCCTACCCCACCCAAATCAACATGGAGAGCGGCTTCTTCTCCTTCGCAGAACTGCCTGACAGTCCGATGGGCATCGAGCACTTCCGACTGGTCAAAGGCCGCTTGGGTGACGTTAACGACACGGGACATGAGACTGACCTGTTCTCCGGTGTGACCAGCAACTGATGCCTCACCTTCCACTCACCGACGAGTCCTTTCGCGAGGTTGCCTCGCGGTACGCGACTGGCGTGGTGGTCGTCACAACCACGGCTGATGGATTCGATCACGCCATGACGGCAACGTCTTTCACGACGGTTTCCCTCGACCCGATGTTGGCGTTGGTTTGTGTCGAACAGGACACGCGGTTCCACGATGCACTGTGTGCTGACCCGTCGGCGATCGGCCAACGCTGGGGTATCAGCATGCTCGCGGCAGACGCAGTGGCGACTGCAAGTTGGTTCGCGACGAAGGGTCGCCCGTTGCATGGGCAATTCGACCGATACCCACACCACCGAGGTGCCGAAACAGGGGTGGTCCTGCTGTCGGATTCGCTGGCCACGATGGAACTGCAAACGACAACCGCAACCGCTGCCGGCGATCACACAATCGTCGTTGGTGAGGTCCTCTCGTTGGCTGTTTCGGAGGAATTGGTGGACCGCACGCCAGCAGATGACGAGGGTTGGCCCTTGACATATTGGGCGCGGCGCTACCGCAATTTGTCCCATTAGCGGGCATAACATGAGGGCGCTGACCTTCCCCAGTGAGTACTCCGGGGTGGCCTGAGTCGATGCGTGCTTGACCGCAAGTTCGCTTGTCGCTTGGGCTGCCTTTCCTCGGTGTACGTCGGACCATTGACTGGAGCCCATTCGTGTCGAGCCTCACCACACCATCCGAAGTGTCGGATGCCGATGGTGGCCAGGCAGGTAGCTCACGTCGACGTGTTCCGGTCCCGCCGACCCAACGAGCAGTGCGGATCGCCGTGCTGATCACGTTTTGGTTTGCCGCGGTCATGCTCACCCTTATCGCGATAGGTAGCGAAAAAATCCCGTCGGGCACAACGATCGCGGGCGTCGAAATCGGTGGGCTTGACCGGCAAAGTGCGATCAACAAGCTGAATGCATCCTTCGCTCAGCAGGCACAGGCACCAATGACTCTCAAGATCGCTCAGACGACGGCGCGGGTCCCATCGGATTCCATGGGTATCTCAGTGAATTACCCGGCCACTGTCGACTCCGTGCTGACCAGTCGCTTGAATCCGTTCGACAGCTGGCGTGAGTGGCGCGGTGGTGGCGCAGGCGAGCTTGTCTTCAACCTTGACGAGCCGACGCTGCAGCAGAAGCTTGACGACCTGTCCCAGCAATACAGTCAGGCGGCCAGGGAACCGGAAATTACGTACAACGGGACCAAGCCGGAGTTGTCCGAACCCGTNNNAAGGGGCCAATTGAGCTCCCAATGGCAGAGCAGCAGCCCGCGGTAAGCGCTGATCAGGCCAAGGCCGTGTTGTCTGGTATTGCGACGACTGCCGTGAGTCAGCCTGTCACCGTCAAAGTCGGAGACGCTTCGGCTGAAGCAAGCGCCGCCGCGATCGCGAAGTCACTGACGTTCCAGGTCAAGGATGGCCAGCTTCGCCCAGTCGTCGACGGCGCTGCGCTGCACGCCTCACTCGGACCGGCTTTGGAGAAGGTTGACACCGCAGCCAAGGACGCCCGCTGGGATGTCTCAAGTGGAAAGCCCGTGTTGGTGCCAGCACAGCCGGGTAACGGGGTCACCGATGATCACGTCGCCGACTCGGTGATCAGCGTGTTGGACAAGCAGGGCGACGATCGCCGGGTCGAAATGCCGTTGGGCCCACTAGCGCCAAAGCTCTCGACTGAGGATGCCGCCTCACTCAACATCACCGAGAAGGTCTCGTCATTCACCCAAAAGTTCCCGTACGCCGCGTATCGCTATCAGAACATTGGGATGGCGCCGAAGAAGGTCAATAACACCTTGTTGACTCCTGGCGATGTGTTCTCCATGAACTCGAAAGTCGGTGAACGAACGAAGGCGAATGGGTTCACGACGGGCTTCGTGGTCGGTGAAGGCGGTCGGTTCCGAGAAGACATGGGTGGGGGAGTCTCAACCGCCGCAACGACGCTGTGGACTGCGGCGTTCTACGCCGGTTTGGAGCGCGTCGAGCAGGGTTCCCACTTGATCTGGATCTCCCGCTATCGCCCAGGGCTGGAGGCCACTGTCGCTTGGGGTCAGCTTGACCTCAAGTTCAGAAACGATTCTCCGTCGGGCCTGCTCATTACCACCAAGATGACGAAGACCGCCCTCACCGTCACGATGTGGGGTACGAAGCAGTACGACGAGGTGAAAGCCGTTTCCGGTCCGAAGCAGAACGTCAAGGCTTTTACGAAGGAAGAGGCATCAGGACCATCGTGTGTCCCACAAGGCGGAGTCCCTGGCTTCTCGATCGATGTTGACCGGATCTTCATGAAAGGTGGTCAGCAGGTCAAGAAGCAGACTTACACCACCTCGTACATTCCTGCTGCAGCCGT
>DMNR01000179.1 GCA_003452655.1 Actinomycetota bacterium
CCAGTCCATGCGGAAGTACTTTCGCTACTGGTGTGATGCCTTCCGCATGCCGGACTGGAGTGATGAACGCATTATCAATACCCTCGACTGCGTCGGTGAGTACCGGCTGGAGCGTGGGCTCGCGGAGAACAAAGGTGCCATCGTTGCCCTTGCTCACATGGGCAATTGGGACCATGCTGGAGCGTGGGGGTCACTCAGACTCGCGCCAGTGACAGCGGTCGCGGAGAAGTTGGAACCTGAACGCTTATTTCACAGGTTCGTGGAGTATCGCGAGTCGCTCGGGCTTCGAATCTATCCGCTTGGCCAGAAGAACGTCATCGACACCCTCGCTGATGAATTGCGAAATGACAAGCGGATCGTCGCGCTGGTCAGCGATCGTGATCTCACAGCTCGAGGCATCGAGGTCGACTTCTTCGGGGAGAAGACACGCATGCCTGCGGGTGCAGCGAACCTTGCGCTGCGTACTGGTGCACCGTTGTTTCCGGCGACCTTGTGGTACGACGGACCTCTCGCATACGTGCATATTCATCCGCAGGTCGTTGCACCCCTGGATGCTCCCACCGGCGACGATGCGAGCAAGCAGCCGGGATACGCAGATGCCGTATCCCGGATGACTCAGCAGATCGCTGATGCGTTCGCAGGCGGTATCGCCGACCATCCGACTGACTGGCACATGATGCAAAAGCTCTGGCTACCTGACTTGGACCAGAGCCGGTTGGCGGCCTCAGACGCTGCCGGAGGTCGTCCGGATGCAGGGCGGCAATAGTCGATGCGCGTTGGAATCGTCTGCCCGTATGACTGGTCTGCACCGGGTGGGGTGAAGCAGCACATTCGCGATCTCGCGTACGCGCTGCAAGACCAAGGTCACGAGGTCAGCGTTCTCACGCCGTGTGAAGACGAGTCCGACCTCGAACCATTTGTGGTTTCTGCCGGTCGACCGATCCCAGTTCCGTATAACGGTTCTGTCGCCCGCTTGAGTTTCGGACCGGTGTCGGCTGCTCGCGTCCGACGATGGGTTCGCGATGGTGAATTCGATGTAGTGCACGTCCACGAACCGGCAAGTCCGAGTTTGTCGGTGTTGGCTTGCTGGGTCTGCGATGGGCCTCTGGTTGCCACGTGGCATTCGTCGTCGGAACGGTCGCGTGCGATGACCGCGTTTTACTACCTCCTGCAGACCGCAATGGAAAAGATCTCGGGTCGGATCGCAGTTAGTGAGAAGGCTCGCCAAACCCTGGTTGAGAACGTCGGGGGAGACGCGGTGCTGATCCCCAACGGGGTGACCTGCAAGCAGTTCGAAGTGGGTGAGCCGTTCGAGGGTTATCCGCGCCCGGGCAAGACCATCTTGTTCCTTGGTCGCATCGATGAACCTCGCAAAGGTCTGCACGTACTGCTTGAGGCCATGCCGACAATCGTTGGTGAATTCGGCGACATTCGACTGCTGATCGCCGGTCCCGGCGACATCGACGGGGTGCGCGCTTCGCTGGCGCCGGAGATTGCCGATCACGTCGAGTTCCTCGGGCTGATCAGTGAAGATGACAAGGTTCGCGCATTCAAGTCCGCGGACGTATACATCGCTCCAAATACCGGCGGCGAGAGCTTCGGCATCGTGCTGTTGGAATCGATGGCTGCCGGCACCCCTGTACTTGCCAGCGATATCGAGGCATTCGCCAAGGTGCTCGAGTATGGCGAGGCGGGTGCGCTGTTTGCGAATGAGAACTCGAACGAACTTGCTGCCACGCTCTCGACTTTGCTGACCGATGAGGCGCGGTGCGAGGCACTACGGGTTGGGGGATTCCGCAGATCGCGTGAATTCGACTGGGCCAGCGTCGCCCGCGATGTCGTCAGGGTCTACGAAGCCGTGCTGCAGCCTGGGGTCAAGGTTGAAGCGGACTTCAGCGGACAGGTATTCGGGCGGTTCGGCTGATGTGGATAGTCATCGGCGTGGTGATCGTCCTGATCATCTTCGGCGTCTACCTTGCCTCGACTGCTGGGCGACTCGACAGGCTTCACCACCGGGTGGATACCGCGTATGCCTCGCTCAATGAGCAATTGCTGCGGCGCAGTGCCATCGCGCTCGAAGTCGCGATGTCAGGCAAGTTGGATCCTGCGGCAAGTCTCGTGCTTGCCGACGCGGCGATCCGGGCGCAGGAGAACGAGGGCGACCCTGTCGATCGTGCCCAACCTGAAAGCGACCTGACCAAGGCGCTGGCGGCCACGATCGGGACTCGCGACGAAGTTGCCGTCCTGTTCGAGGACAACGAGGGTCGCCAACTCGGAAATCAATTGAGTTCGGCACTTCATCGGGCCGCGATCTCGCGCAGGTTCTATAATGACGCCGTTAGGGCTTGTCGGGCGGTCCGAAGGCAGCACTTGGTGCGATGGTTCCGCCTAGCCGGGCACACGCCGTGGCCACAGACAGTCGAAATGGATGACGAGGTTCCCGAAGGATTCGAGGGCCGGTAGTTCCCCGCGCATTGTCGTGCGCGTAACAAACGCGGCGACACATGGCGGGCAACGTCAGGGCTACGCCTACCATTGGCGCATGCCTTCGAAAAAGTCCTCGACGCAAAAGCGCGCCATCGGTACAGACCTCGTCAAGCGGGGAATGGCTGAGCAACTCAAGGGCGGCGTCATCATGGACGTCGTTGATCCGGATCAAGCGAAGATTGCCGAAGATGCTGGTGCTGTCGCAGTGATGGCACTCGAACGAGTCCCTGCCGATATTCGCGCCGAAGGTGGCGTGGCCCGCATGAGTGACCCGGAGATGATCGAGGGCATTGAGGCAGCCGTAAGCATCCCAGTGATGGCGAAGGCTCGAATCGGGCACTTTGTTGAGGCACAGGTGTTGCAGGCCCTCGGGGTTGACTACATCGACGAGTCGGAAGTCCTCACTCCCGCAGACAATGCCAATCACATCGATAAGTGGGCTTTCACGGTGCCCTTCGTCTGCGGTGCGACGAACTTGGGAGAGGCGCTGCGTCGAATCTCTGAGGGTGCAGCGATGATCCGATCGAAGGGGGAGGCTGGAACCGGAGACGTTTCCAACGCCACCACGCACATGCGCAAGATGCGCGATCAGATTCGTTGGCTGACGTCGTTGCCGAAGGACGAGCTGTACGTCGCGGCAAAGGAACTGCAGGCGCCGTACGACTTGGTCGCAGAGGTCGCCGACGCGGGCAAGCTGCCGGTGGTCTTGTTCACTGCTGGTGGCATTGCAACGCCTGCGGACGCGGCGATGATGATGCAACTCGGAGCTGAGGGTGTCTTTGTTGGATCCGGCATCTTCAAGTCCGGAGACGAGAAGGATTCGAAGGCCAAGAAGCTCAAGCGCGCGGCTGACCGCGCTGCCGCAATTGTTAGCGCGACGCAGAACTACGACAACCCCGACATCATTGCGAAGGTTTCACGGGATCTCGGTCCGGCGATGGTCGGGATTAACGTGGAGTCGATTCCGCAACCACACCGATTGGCCGAACGCGGTTGGTAGGTAAGCGCGCTCCACAGGTGGGCGTTCTCGCCCTTCAGGGCGGGTTCCGCGAACACGAAGCCGCCTTGTTCGATGTCGGAGCCGACGTTGTTCGCGTTAGGCAGGAATCCGACCTCGATGGGCTGGACGGGCTGGTCATCCCAGGTGGTGTGTCCACGACAATTTCTCTACTTGCTGCCCGCAGTGGGCTCTTCGCCCCGATTCAGGCGCTCATTTCCGATGGCCTGCCGATGTACGGCTCATGTGCGGGGATGATCATGCTGTCAGATCAGGTACTTGACGGGCGTGATGATCGTCCAGCATTTGGTGGCATCGAGATGTCAGTCCGCCGCAACGCGTTCGGTCGGCAGGTCGATTCCTTTGAAGCGGACGTCGCCCTGGCGGCACTTGCCGGTGGTGCGTTCCCTGCAGTATTCATACGCGCGCCGTGGGTCGAAGACATCGGAGAGTCCGTCGAAGTTCTGGCGACTGTGGCGGATCCGGGAAATCCCGGTAGGATCGTCGCGGTCCGGCAGGGTCAGCTCCTCGCGACGTCGTTTCATCCCGAGCTGACACCGGATCGACGAATCCATCAGTACTTCCTGCAGATAGTGAAAGGCGACGCATGAGCGGCCATTCCAAGTGGGCGACCACGAAGCACAAGAAGGCAGTAATCGACGCCAAGCGCGGGAAGCTGTTTGCCAAACTGGTGAAGAACATTGAAGTTGCAGCTCGTACAGGCGGGGCAGATCCCGATGGCAACCCGACTTTGTACGACGCCATTCAGAAGGCCCGCAAGAACTCAGTTCCGCTCGACAACATTGAACGCGCAGTAAAGCGTGGGTCGGGTGCTGAGGCGGGTGGCGCCGACTGGCAAACCATCATGTACGAGGGGTACGGACCCAACGGTGTTGCCGTGCTGATCGAGTGCCTGACGGACAACCGCAACCGCGCTGCCTCCGATGTGCGTACCGCCATGACTCGCGGTGGCGGAACGATGGCCGATCCTGGATCTGTCGCCTACTTGTTCAGTCGCAAGGGTGTTGTGATTGTGCCCAAGGCTTCGACGTCAGAAGACGAGGTATTGGATGCGGTGCTCGATGCCGGAGCCGAGGAGGTCAATGACCTTGGCGAGGCATTCGAGGTCGTCAGTGAAGCAAGCGACCTGATTGCGGTTCGCACTGCACTGCAAACGGCCGGCATCGACTACGACTCAGCCGAAGCCTCCTTCCTGCCTAGCGTCATGGTGCCGGTCGATGAGGACGGCGCGCGCAAGCTCTTCAAACTGATCGATGGCCTCGATGACAGCGACGATGTTCAGAACGTTTTCGCGAATTTTGATGTCAGTGACGAAATCATGGAAGCCATCAACGAGTAGTCATTGCACCTCGCGAGGCGCAATGGGATCGTGCAGCGGTTTGCGTTCCACACTGCGTCACGAACATTCTGGCACTAGCGTTGCTTTACAAGCATTCGCAGGAACCAGGAGGATTTCGTGGCGGCTTCGGAGTCGGGAGAAACGCGCACTAGTCGGCGTGAGGTGTCAAAGTCCGCGGAGCGGATGAGCGGCTTCGATTTTGCCGCTTGGAGAAGTGCATCGGACGACCCAGTAATGCGCTCAACCATCATCGGTTTGTTGATCACGGAGACAGCGCCCGACTGGGAGAAGCTGCTCGAGCGATTCGACCGAGCATCCCGAATCAATACAGTCCTTCGGCAACGAGTCGTTGATCAAGGTGGGCTGACCACTCCGCGGCTGATCTTCGACGCGAACTTCGATCTGAACTTCCACATGCGTCGATTCAAGATGCCAACGGGCTCGACGTGGCATGACGTCCTCGAGGACGCTCGGCGCCAGAGCATGACGGATTTTGATCGTGATCGACCGCTGTGGCGAGTAACGGTTCTGGAAGGTTTGCCCGGCGGCAAGGCCGCGATCATTCTGAAACTCCACCACGCGATTGCCGATGGCCAAGGAGCGGTGTTGCTTGGAGCGTCGCTGTTCGACTTCACACCGACGGGCGAAGACCTCGGTCCAATGAAGCCAGCGCCCCAAGGCGAGGAATTGGATCGGGCAGGATTCGCTCAGGCGATTGTGCGGGACAAGTTCGGATGGATCGCGCGCACAACCAATGACTTTGTTCAGGGCATTGGACCGATGTCACTTGTCGCGCTTCGTCACCCCACCGACACTGCGAATCGGATCGCGCGCACAGTTGGCTCTCTTGCCCGGATCACCAGGATTCCTGTCGGCCCGCTGTCACCGATCATGACCGAACGCAGCATCAACTACCACTTCGGCACATTCGATGTGCCGTTCGCGAAGATGCGGGCAGTTGGAAAGGAATCAGGACACACGGTCAACGACGTATTCCTGGCTGCTGTTAGTGATGGGCTTGGTGTCTACCACAAGCGTTTGGGTAAGCCGGTTACTCGGCTGCGTATCAACATGCCGGTCAGCACGCGAACCGACGACACCGGCTCTGGTAACGCTGTCAACATCGCCCGCTTCGAGATTCCGATCTCGATTCGCGAGACTCGAAACCTCATGGATCAGATCGCGGAAACCGTGTCGAAGATTCGAACTGAACCTGCGTTGGCATTCGCAAACGAACTCGGAGAGATCTCGCGATTCATCCCGACTGACATTCTCTCGGCCGCCGCGCAGGCCAGTGATGTGACAGCGTCGAATGTTCCCGGGATTCCGATGCCTGTTTGGATTGCTGGGGCACGTATCGAGCGGATGTATCCCCTCGTTGCGACGATCGGAGCTGCGGTCAATATCACCATGCTCACCTACAACGGGACGGCATCAGTCGGCGTGAGTTCTGACGACGCCGCGGTTGCCGACCCAGACGTCCTACTCGAGGCGCTACGTCAGGGTTTCGCGGACGCAATCGGCGAACATGTGCCGGCAACCACGCCGATCTCTCGCGAAAGCCGCGAATCAGCATCCAAGATCGTGCAAACTGCTCGTGGCACAGCACGCCCACAGACAGCAACACACA
>DMNR01000331.1:0-3923 GCA_003452655.1 Actinomycetota bacterium
CCAGGGTCACGCATGTTTTCGAGGATGCCAGATGATCACGTCGTGCCGCGTCCCGAAGTGGCGGCGATTAGCGCCGCGCGAGAGCCGAGTTCGCCGTGACCTGCAAGTCCGACGCATCAACCGCCTCGAATCCGTTGGCGGGAACGTTCTTCAATTCGCTGATGATGCCGTCGGGCCAGCGGGTGTCCGAGGTCCCTTGGAAGAACCAGTTAGACCCGTTGTCCGCAACGACCAGCCCGTACTGCTTCATCGCCCGAAGCACGATCTGCGCGCGTGCGGAGTACCCCGAGATGTTGAACGAGGACTTCAGCCGGAATCGCGCACCCATGGGCGGAACCGCCGCACTGTCGGTCGACCCAGCTCGATGGCGGGCGGGCCACAGGTAGCTGTTCTGGGTCTCGCTCACCGTGAACCGGATCGCATGGTCGACCTTGCCCGAAGTGATCTCGTCCCACCGCAGCAGTCCGGGCAAGATCGGCAAGCCCGCAGCATCAGCCGACGTCCATCCGGCCGGCCGGAGCTTGTTCGACTTGAGCGACCACACGGCACCCGATCCCGCGTACCACCCGGATCCGGTCAGATGGGTGTCCCACGTTTCGTAGAGCTTGCACGTCTTCGATCGGATCACGATCGCGTGCCGATCTCCGCCAGCGTTCCAGCCACCCTCAATCTTGGTCTTTCGGCTCAACGGATAACGAACGTTGTCGCTTTCGTCCGCGTAGCCGAATCGAACCTTCTTCGAGGGCTTCTTCTTCGACTTCACGACCGTGATCGGAATTCCATATGGCACTGGTTGCTCGCCGAACGACGGTCCAAAGTCGGGATGCAGATTTGTGTTGTCCGCATCGGTACTCGCCAGCCACTGGGCTGAGCGAGGGTGAACGGGTAGCGCTGAGATGTCCGCATGCCACGCATTCGAGGCGGGAAATGCCCGGCACTTGGTTCCCGGGATTCGTTTTGAGGTCGGAGCCGAGGGCTGGATCACCCGTGGTTGCGGATTCACGACTGCCGTTGGCCCTTGAGCTTCCCGCGGCGAATGGGCACCCGGGGTTGCCACCGCCATCGCTGCAGCGACCGGTGTTGCCGCGGCAACAAACACGGCGACACCCACTGCCACAGCTGGTCGACGCACCGGAGTCATGTGATCCATATCGTCAGCTTGGCAGCTCAACTTGGGGTAGATGGTCTAATCGGGGAGATCCAAGTTCGGCCAGACATCGCGAGGAGTTCATGTGGTTGAGGAGCGTGGAGGCTTTCCGATCCACCCATACAAGTCCGCGGCCGCGTTCGAGAAGTGGCTGGAGCGCAATCACGCATCGTCGCCGGGAATCTGGGTCAAGATCGGGAAGAAGGCGAACCCGGCTCCGAGTATCACCTACGACGAAGCCGTGGAGGTCGGCCTGTGCTTCGGCTGGATCGACGGTTTGAAGAACAGCTACGACGCCGACTGGTTCATCCAACGGTTCACGCCACGACGGCCAAAGAGTGTCTGGTCACAGACAAATGTGATCCGCGTTGAACGGCTCCTGGAGCAGGAGCGGATGCGTCCCGCGGGACTAGCTCAGGTCGAGGCCGCCCAGGCGGACGGAAGGTGGGAACGGGCGTATCCGGGATCTGCCAGCGCCGAGGTGCCTGAGGACCTCCAGCTCGCTCTCGACGCGAACCCCGAAGCACTCGAGGCTTTCAGCGCGCTGAGTCGCCAGGACCGCTACTCGATCTTGTTTCGGATCCACCACGCGAAACTCCCGCAAACCCGAAAGCGGCTCATCGCCACCTATGTGACGGACCTCCAAGACCGTTGAGTGCGAAGGGGTTGCCGCGGGTTGGGAGCCGCTCGGGCAGGATGGCAGCCGTGACCTTCTCGCAACCGCTGCCTCGTGATGCGCGGCCGCATCGGCGAGTGCGCAACTCAGTCCGAGCGGGATTGGTCTGGTCATTGGCAGCGGCGGGCATCAACCTCGCGGTGTGGCTATTGGCCAGCGCGATTGGGATCGACTTTCTCGTGTGGCCGCAGGGTGCGTCGCAACCACCCGCAGGTGTGGGCCCGCTCGCCATCGTCGGAGCGACCTTGCTCGCCGGACTTGCCGCGGGCGTCGTTGTGGGCTTGCTCGGCAAAGTGGTCAAGCACGCTGTTCGCTGGGTGATTGTCGGCGGCGTCGTCTTCACGGCCGCCTCGTTGACTGGGCCATGGCAGCAGCCTGAGGCGGTCTTCACCTCAACCAGGGTTGCCTTGACGATCATGCATATCGTGACCGGTTCGTTGGTCACCTTTGGTCTCGCCCGGGGCATCTGGGCCGACGACCGCGCCGTTTTGGCCTAGGCCGCGCTCGCGGACCGTGGCGAAACGTGACGAAGGCAACGCAAAGAGTCAGCCCTCGGGCCCTTGCGTAAGTTACCCACGAGTAGCATTATGTTTGTTACTGATGGGTAACCCCGAGCGGGACTGACTCCAAGGAGCCTCAATGGGCCACTACAAGAGCAATTTGCGCGACATCGAATTCAACCTCTTCGAGGTCTTCGGTGCCGGCGACCGGCTGGGCAAAGGCCCATTCGCCGAGATGGACGAAGACACGGCGCGCTACCTACTGCAGGAGAGCGAGAAGCTGGCTACCGGTCCGCTCGCGGATTCCTTCGCGGCAATCGACCGCAACCCGCCCGTCTATGACCCAGCGACGTGCACCGTCACGATGCCGGAGGAGTTCAAGAAGTCCTTCCAGGCACTGTGGGATGCCGGTTACTGGAATGCGCCACTGCCTGACAACCTGGGTGGATCAGGTGCACCGCCGAGCCTCAACTGGGCAATGGCAGAAATGTTCCTCGGCGCCAACCCGGCCGTCTACATGACGCTGGCTGGCCCCGGATTTGCCGCGATCCTTGACAGCCTCGGCACTGACGAGCAGAAGCACTGGGCCGAGATCATGCTCGAGCGCGCATGGGGAGCCACGATGGTCCTTACCGAGCCCGACGCCGGATCCGACGTCGGCGCAGGCCGCACCAAGGCGATCCAGCAGCCCGATGGCAGCTGGCACATCGAGGGTGTCAAGCGCTTTATCACCGGTGGCGAGAACGACATCAACGAAAACATCATCCACCTGACGCTCGCCCGCCCGGAGGGTGCAGGACCAGGAACAAAGGGTCTGAGCCTGTTCGTGGTTCCGAAGTTTCTGTTCGACAGCGAGACCGGCGAGCTTGGCGAGCGCAACGGCGTCTACACGACCAACATTGAAAAGAAGATGGGCATCAAGGCGTCCACCACCTGCGAACTTACGTTCGGCGAGAAGCAACCAGCAGTCGGTTACCTCGTGGGAGATGTCCACGACGGAATCGCCCAGATGTTCAGCGTCATCGAATACGCCCGCATGCTCGTTGGTACGAAGGCGATCGCCACACTGTCGACTGGGTACCTCAACGCGTTGGACTACGCGAAGAACCGGGTCCAGGGCGCCGACCTCACGCAAATGATGGACAAGACTGCACCGCGCGTGACCATCACTCATCACCCGGACGTCCGACGCAGCCTGATGATTCAGAAGGCATACGCCGAAGGCCTGCGCGCGCTTGTTGCTTACACCGCGATGCACCAGGACAAGGTCGCGATGCACAACTCCGAGCACGGCGACGGAGACATGGACGACCGCATGAACGATCTGCTTCTGCCGATCGTTAAGGGTGTCGGTTCTGAGCGTGCGTGGGTGCTTCTTGGCACCGAGTCTCTTCAGACCTTCGGTGGTTCCGGATTCTTGCAGGACTACCCGCTCGAGCAATACGTGCGCGACGCCAAGATCGACACCTTGTACGAAGGAACCACTGCCATCCAGGGCATGGACTTCTTCTTCCGCAAGATGGTGCGCGATCAGTTCCAGGCCGTCACTCAGCTCGCCAGCGAGATCACCGAAACGATCAAGAACCTGTCTCTTATACAC
>DMNR01000331.1:4017-4484 GCA_003452655.1 Actinomycetota bacterium
GAAACGATCAAGAACACGTCCGAAGGCGACCAGCTCGCTGCCGAGCGTGAACTGCTGAACACCGCGCTCGAAGATGTTCAGGGTCTGATCGGGACCCTCGGCGGCTGGCTCATGAAGAGCCAGGAAAACCCGAGCGAGTTGTACAGGGTTGGTCTGAACACGAGCCGCCTGCTACTCGCGTGTGGCGATCTTGTCATCGGCTGGCTGCTGCTTAAGCAGGCCGACGTGGCAACGGCCGCGCTCGCTGCTGGGCCGAACGATCGCGACAAGAAGTTCTACGCAAGCAAGCTGGTTACGGCAAAGTGGTTCGCACAGAACCGACTGCCGCTGATCACAGCTGAGCGTGCAGTTGCTGAGGCAACGTCGCTTGAGGTCATGGAGATTGACGAAGACCTCTTCTAATTTCACACTCCGAAGGGCCCTAGACACGACGGTGTCTGGGGCCCTTCGACATTCCTGGAGACGTG
>DMNR01000331.1:4637-4786 GCA_003452655.1 Actinomycetota bacterium
CGCCGCCGACCGGACAACCGTGCAGGATTGTGGCGGTGTGCTGCCCTCTAGCGACGCCTAACCGCCACAATGCTGTTTGGTGGGATGGCTGAAACTGCCGATTGCCGCGACGTATGCTCACTGTCATGCGGAAACTGGCGGCAGTGGTA
>DMNR01000231.1:0-1761 GCA_003452655.1 Actinomycetota bacterium
CTGGGAAGACCGGATCGACCTTGATCTTGAGTACGTGGATACCTGGTCTCTCGGCCTCGACGCGAAGATCGCGGTGAAGACTGTCGGTGCAGTTCTGAAGGGCTCGGGCGCGTACTAAGCCTGGCGTGTGTTGGCCGAGTCGCGTGGCCAACCTTTGTAGACCGCGATGTCGTGCGGCGTTGCTGTCACGGCCTCGTGCAGTTTGCGACGGTCAGCTGGATCGAGTTCATCAACTCGATGGACCCGCGTGTCAATTGTGAAGACAACGGATCCCGTTTCCGTCAGCCGCCGAAGACTCTGGCGCTCGATTCGTAGCCACTTCAAATCCCAGACATCCTCGGAAGCTGCTGCCTGCTGTGCCGGTTCCGGAAGGTGCAGTTCAGCCGTGTCGAGCAGCGTCCAGTTGCTTCGCTGGAGTACCTGATCGGGGCCCAGGCGGTTGATGAGGTGCTCGACGGCGGCCGCCACCCGATCCTGGTAGCCGGGGACGGGTTCGTGGATCTCACTGAGATTCCTGCCGATCTTGCTGGCGAGATTCCACCGAGACGTGAAGCAGACAGCAGCTGCCGTCATCACCCACGATTGGTCATCGTCGCAGGTCAGAATGCAGAAGTCCTCGGGCAATGCCCGTGCCAGCGTTGCGAGGGGATCGTCACCGAGCAAAGAAGTTCGTCGGCTCGAAGAAAGGTCAACAATCGCATCATCGGTAACGCTGAAGTCCCGGGTGTGGAACTGGCGTAGCTGATCAACGACGGTCGTCAGTAATTCGATGGCGCCAGGTCGTCCGGCCGGTGTCGTGATGACCGCGGCGGCCTCATCGTTGTGAAGAACCTGATCCTTCGCCGCCATCAGTTCGTGTCTGGTGTCGTCGATGTGTAGCCATTGACGTATCGGGACTGCCCGCGTTCCCACCGTCCAACGAAACGGACGTCCGTCAAGGCGTGGCGTTACCGTTGCCAGCAGGTCACTTTCGGTCATCAGTTGGCGTGCAGAACCGAATTCAGGCCGCCCCACGAACTGCCGTCTCGATTGACGGCCTCGATTGCTCCAGACTGTGAATTGCGGCGGAACAAAAGGTTCTTTGCACCAGACAGTTCCTTGCCCTTGACGACTTCTCCACCGGGGAGCAGGACCTTCGATCCACCCGTCACGTAGCACCCGGCCTCGACGACACTGCCGTCGCCGAGGGAAATCCCGATACCGGCATTTGCTCCGATCAGACAGCCTTCACCCACGGAGATGACTTCCGAGCCGCCGCCGGACAAGGTGCCCATGATGGACGCGCCACCTCCGATGTCCGACCCATCGCCCACGACTACTCCGGCCGAGATGCGACCTTCGACCATCGACGTTCCCAAGGTTCCGGCATTGAAGTTGCAGAATCCCTCGTGCATCACGGTCGTGCCTTCAGCGAGGTGCGCTCCAAGGCGAACTCGGTCGGCATCTGCAATGCGGACGCCGCTGGGCACGACGTAGTCCGTCATCCTGGGGAACTTGTCGACGCCGAGGACCGTGAGTTGTTGGCCCTTCGTCCGTGCTCGAAGGCGAGTCTCGTGAATGTCGGCCACGGGGACGGGCCCGAGGTTGGTCCACACATTGTTTGCCAGCAGTCCGAACACCCCATCGAGGTTGATTGTTCGGGGGGCCACGAGTCGATGCGACAGCAAGTGCAGGCGTAGATAGACATCTGCGGTGTCCTTGGGTGGCTGCGACAGGTCGTCGATCACCGTCCGGATGGTCTGCGTCCTGACCTCGCGGATT
>DMNR01000231.1:1835-2257 GCA_003452655.1 Actinomycetota bacterium
GTCTGCGTCCTGACCTCGCGGATTGGATCCAGCGCGATAGCTGAGCCGAGTCCCGTGACGTCTTGGGGCTCACGAGTTAACGACGGTGACGGATACCAGACGTCAAGCAACTCCTCACCTGCGTAGGAGGCGAGGCCGAGGCCGGAGGCGGGCGATGAATTCAGTTCAGGTGTTGAGGGGCTCACTCGGGCTACGGTACTTGCGTGGAATCTGATCCGACCTACGCCCTCGACCTAAACCGCGATGTTGTGTCGCTCACGGCCGATCTCGTAGACGTCCCGAGTGAGTCATTTCAGGAGGCGCCGCTGGCCGACGCCGTGCAGGCCGCGCTCACGGGCCATGAGCATTTGCGGATCACGCGGTTGGGAAACACAGTGATTGCGCAGACTGACCTGGGGCGGGCGCAGCGTGTCGTCATCGGG
>DMNR01000231.1:2546-2766 GCA_003452655.1 Actinomycetota bacterium
CGCGCGGTATCGCGCTCGTGAGGTCGATGTCGACGGTTTGATCTACCGCGAAGGCCTCAACGCGGTCGGTATCGTTGGCGGTGTCGCAGGGAACGTGATTCCAGACGAATGTGTCGTCACAGTCAATTACCGCTATGCGCCGACGTTGGCGCCGTCCGAAGCGGAGGACCATGCGCGGGAAGTATTCGAGGGATTTCCGGTGTCAGTCGTCGACAACGCG
>DMNR01000250.1 GCA_003452655.1 Actinomycetota bacterium
GTACCCGATGGTCCCTAGCAAACTGCCGGTGGCTGTCATCCTGCTCCGGTCACCGCCACCAACGATGCCCAAGTCGGACAAGAACGGTTGCCCGTCGGCCGACAGCAACACATTCGATGGCTTCACGTCTCGGTGTACCAAGCCAAGCGAATGCATCGCCGCCAACGCACTCGAAGTCGAGGCAAGCACATTCACGGCTTGCCCGACAGTCAGTCGGCCTTGTTGGGCCAACACATCGGCGACAGATCCGCCGGCGCAGTAAGCCATCACGAAGTAGGGGCTGCCAGAAACCTCGCCAACGTCGTAGATCGACACGATGTGAGGGTGGTGTAGTTCGCTGAGCACTCGCGCCTCGCGACGCAACCGGGCAGCCAACTCGGCGTCCACAGCAGCCAGCACCTTCACCGCGACAAGCCGATCAAGGCCGTCCTGGCGAGCCAGATACACCACACCCATGCCACCACGCCCGAGCTCCTCGATGATCTCGTAGTGGCCGAGTCGCCTACCAATCATCGATTCCCCAGCGCTGCCCAACCTCGTGCATCAAGCGACGATAACCCAGGCCATCCAACCCGCACCAACGACGAACAAGCCGCCACCTTCATCCAGCGTGCCAGTCGACACCGGGAAGTCGATTACCTTCGGCGTGACGGGCGGTTGGGTGATGCGACCGATCTCGGAACAGCAAGCGAAGGACAACCACGCGAAGGAACAGGTTCTCCCGATGATTAACGTTGCCGTAACGGCGGTCAATGGCTCCACCCGCAAAGACGTCTTGCTGTCGTTCGACGCGGCTGAACCTGGATCTCGGCTGTGCGCGGCGTTGGACGAGAGCCTCGGCATCCCTGCTATCAGTCAGTGGAGGGTGGAACGAACTGGCGAACTGATCGACAAGAACCGACAGGCCGGCGAGGGTGCCGTACTACACGGCGACACGCTTGTTGCCACTGCCGATCAGAACTCGTGCGCCGTTCACCTTCGTCGGGAAGGTACTAGCGGGCCGACACGCATCGATCTGCCACAGGGCCAGACCGTTGTCGGTCGGGCAACCGGACAGGCTGGAACCGTCATCGATGATCCAACCGTGTCTCAGCGTCATCTGCGGATCGACCGCACCGCCACCAAGCTCTCCGTCCACAACTTGAGCAAGACCAATGGCACCTTCATCAACGGCACACGCATCGACGACGATCGGGTGCTGCAGAACGGCGATCGAATCGAACTTGGAGACTCGACGGTCTACATCGTTGTCTTGGATCGGCCGACAACGCAGCTTGGCAGCCATCTTCGTCCCGTCGCCGGCAGGTTGCAGTTCAACCGGCCGCCGCGCGGGGTTCGTGACTACCCCGGACGGACAGTCGAGGTCGCTGCTGCGCCCGAGCAGCCGCGGTCGCGCCGATTCCCGCTTGCGCTCATCATCCTTCCCATGGCCGCCGGAGCGCTGATCGTGGCGATGACCGGCAATGTGGCATTCCTCGCGTTCGGGTTGCTCGGGCCGATGATGGGGGGATGGAACTGGTTCGACGATCGAAAGTCCGGGCGGCGCGAGTTCAAGTCCGCCTCGGCGCAATATCGGGCGGATCTGGAAACTGCCCGCGCGAGGGCAGTTTCAGTTTCCACCGAGGTCTCAGCCTGGAGAGATTGGGCATATCCGACGAGCGAACGGCTGATCGACCGTTCTCGAACGCTGAGCGACGAGTTGTGGGATCGACAGCCTGGGCATTCGGACTTTCTCGACGTTCGGCTAGGGAGTGGCGATCTTCAAGCGCCAGACCGCGTGCGCATCATGGAGCGCGGTACGCCTGCCCTCGTCGCCGAAGCTCACCAGAGACTGGACGAGTTCGCCACTGATTACGGGGCTCCCGTGGCCCTGTCGTTGGGTCTCGAACCAGTCGTCGGTATCACCGGCGGCTCTATCAATGATCGGCGAGGTCTGGCGCGAGCTCTCATCGTGCAGTTGGCGACGCGCAACAGCCCCAACGACATCGCTCTCGGTTCACTAGGTTCAGCGGATTGGCTGTGGATGACCTGGCTGCCGCATGCGAATAGGCCCAGTGCGAAGGCACCGCTCGTAGGTTTCGACACTGACACCCGCGAGCGAGTACTCAGCTATCTCGAGCACATGCTTGCCGCAAGAGCGGCGGCCAAGACGGCCAACACGACCGCATCCGACGAACACGTGGTGATTGTCGTCGAGCCACCCTTTGAGCTGCAGGCGACGCGGCTGAAGGCAGTTCTCGCGGCCGCCGCAACGGGGGGCGTATCAATCATTTGGCTGGCGGAACAACGCCAAACTCTGCCCGCTGAAGCGGGCGTGTTCGTCGAGTTCGGGCCAACAACGACGGTGCGACGCACCGTCGGCGACCAGAGCGCCATCCTGACTATCACCGAAGCGGCCTCCGCAGAACTGGCGTCAGCGACTGCGCGCACTCTCGCCCCACTGACGGACCCCGGCGCCGCGGACAACGCCGCGGTACCCGACCACGTCGGCCTTTTCGATGTACTTGGCGCGGATGTCCTCGACCCCGGCTCGATTGCGGAAGGGTGGAAGCAGGCGAATCCGAACCAGCTTCTCGCCGCAATCGGCATCGGACGGTCCGGGCCGCTCCTGTTGGACCTCGGCAACGACGGCGATGGCCCCCACGGCCTCGTCGCCGGATCCACCGGCTCAGGCAAGAGCGAGTTCCTTCAAGCGCTCGTGCTCTCGCTTGCGGCCAACTACAGCCCCAAGCACCTCAACTTCCTCTTCGTCGACTTCAAGGGTGGCCTCACCTTTCGCGACCTGGTTGGCCTGCCCCACGCAGTAGGCATGGTCCGCAACCTCGACACCGCGATGGCTCTGCGCGCCAAACGATCCCTGCAAGCCGAGGCCCGACGGAGGCAGCGCATCTTGCATCATCACGGCGCTGTCAACCTGAACGACCTTCGCCAGCGCGCGCCGCACGAACAGCTGCCGGCGCTCGTGATCATCGTCGATGAGTACGCCGAACTCGCTCAGAAACTTCCGGAGTTCCTCGAGAGCCTGGTCGAGGTAGCGCAGACAGGACGAGCACTCGGTCTGCACCTGCTGCTCGCCACACAGTCGCCGGGGCAGTCGGTCAGCAAGAACATCCAGAACTGCGTCAAGTACCGAATCAGCTTCCGTCTTGAGGACAGCAGCGAGAGCATGGCGGTGCTGGGCCGAGGCCGTGATGCCGCCCAGCTTCCGAATCGAGCGGGCAGAGGACTCCTGCGCGATGGCAACGCTCGACTACACGAGTTCCAAGCCGCATGGGCTGGAGGGCGAAGCGACATCGACGAACCCCATCGGGCGTCGGCAGCCACTCTGTACGGACCTCGACCTAAGTCGAAGTCGACTGAGGGAGTGCCCACCGATCTCGACCGGGTGACCGGCTCGATTCAGGCTGCAGCTGCACTCGCCCAAACACCTGCGCCCAGACGGCCATGGCTGGAGCCACTAGAGGGGATACTGGCCTTGGCCGATCTTCTCGGCGCTGATGCCCCGACCTCGCCTCGAGGTAACACCAGTGCCCCGATCGGGCAGGCCGACCTACCTGATTCGCAAAGCCAACCGTCTTACGACTGGGACTTGGCTACGACTCAGAACCTACTCATCGTCGGCGACGGCATGACAGGCAAGACCACCGCATTGCGAACAATCGCGGCGGCCTTCAGCGAGCTCAACGACTCATCTGAGCTTCTCATCGTTGGCATCGATTCGACCGGAGGAGGCTTGACGAGCCTCAACGTCCTCCCCAACACGGTTGCGGTAGTCGCCGCTTCAGATCAGTCACGTCTTCGCCGCGTACTCGCCTACCTGCAGCGTCTCGTGCTCGATCGCCGCACGGTCGTCGGTGCAGCAGGTTCATTGCGCACCTATCGGCAAGCCGGAGGCGGTGTCATTCCCAACGTGATCGTTCTGATCGATGGTCTCGAGCACTTGCTGTCGACACTCGAGGTGCTTGACGCCGGAATGCACTCCGCAGCGCTGGTACAACTGATTTCGGATGGCCCAGCGATGGGTGTCCACTTCGCAATGACTACCGAACAGCCGCAACGAATTCCCATGAGCATCGCCAACGCTGCTCCTGAGCGCCTCGTCCTGCGAATGGCCAGTCGCGACGCATCGAACGCTGCCGGGCTCCAGGGCAACGACCTCACCGCCCTTGCCGACGGGCGGGCGATCAGTAGTCGCACCCGAGCCGAAGTTCAGATCAGCGTCACGAGCGATGGTGCAGCATGCGACAGCCTCTCGCAAGCGGCCGCCCTTGCATCGGCTGCGCAACGCCTACGCGACTCGGGTCGCAGAAGCACCCAACGTCTGCCTGACCCTCCCGATCCACTGACTCCGTCACTGCTGCAAGTTCCGCAGGAATACGGACAACTGACCCTCGGAATTGATGACATCACCCTGGAGCCACTGACGATCGATGCGAAGACCGCTCCAAGCCTGATCGTGATGGGGCCAGATCTCAGCGGTCGCTCCACCGTTCTCGAATGGATCCGTCACTCACTCGTCAAACAGTCCGACGGGCGCATCGACACTGTCTTCGTCTCGGGGCGAGGCGACGCCCCCCTGAACCCTGCCGGCTGGTCGACAACATGCCTCGACCTGGCGAGCGCCGTCACTGCCCTCGAGTCGAGACTCGCTGGGCTCGCCAACGCAACCGCACCGTTGTTGGTCGCAATCGACGACGGTGACGAGCTCATCGAGACGCCGATCGGCGGCTCGCCCGAGGAGACACAGATGCATCGGCGATTCACCGCAGCAATGGACGGACTCGTGCGCGCCGGCCGCACCCCGGGCGTCATCTGCGTGCTCGCCGGCAGGCTCAATTCGCTGACCCGCGTTTCGGGCTGGCCGCAGAGGATGCGACAGAACCAGCAGGCTGTAGTCCTCTCGCCGGCGACGCTATCCGTCACGTTCACCGATCCCGTCTTCAATGTCACCTTCCCGCGACGCAGCGATTACGTCTCTCGCCGAGGGCACGGGGTGCTCCTCCGCCGCGGCGTCGCGGACGTCATCCAGCTGGTCCGTCTCTGAAACCAATCCGGCGATCCGAGAGTGTTGTCACTCACTGAACGAAGAGCTGACATCCAGCCATGCAGGAAAGCCCTCAACGATCGAAGCGACCACCGCAGCCTTGGAGGTCGGTGACAACTCGACAGTTGGCGGGCTACCGTCGCTGGTAGGAATCGTTTCTGTGATCCACAGACCCTTTGGACCGGCATCGATCCATGCGGTGACACTTCCCTCGGCAGCGCCGCCGTCCGCGGACGACGCCATCACCTGGACGACTTGCGCGATTGCCGAGTCGCTGACCAATGTCGAGAGAATTCTCGTCACGTTCTGAGACACACCACTGCGACGAAGAAGACTGTCGACGCTGTCATCCGGCTCAGGATGCAGCGCGGCGTCGAACATCGCTCGCGCTTGACCAGCCGAGACAACCACACTCGCGTCCTCTGCGAGGGGCCTGTCCAGGATCGCACACACCTCTGCGATCGCGCTCGGTGCATGCTCCGTCGGAAACAGAGTCATCCGGTGATTGCCCATCGGTGTGAGCCGTTGTCCAGCGGCCAATGCCGGGGTGATCAGAAAGCAGCAGGCCCTGACGGCATCTCTCTCGATCCTGTCTCTTATACACATCT
>DMNR01000409.1 GCA_003452655.1 Actinomycetota bacterium
GCAAGAACCCCCGACATGCCCCACGGCCCGGGGGAAATCATCCCTGAAAGAAGAAGCCCGCGCCGGCGCGGGGCTGAGTACAGCACCCCCCCCGCCGCTGACGCCAGGACGCACTGGCCGAGCACCGGGCCAAGCGGCGACCCATTGGCGAGGTTGGTTGCGTGGAAGAACCCGAACCATAGAGACGACCACAGCATCACCCAGAATTCCGCACGCATCTTCGTTCGCAGTGATCGAAGGATGATGCCGCGAAAGAGCGTCTCCTCGGCGAACCCCACCAGGACACCGGTCGCAATGATCGCAGCGATCAGACCACCGGAAGGTCCGCCCCAGTTGACTCCAGTCAGATGCACAACGATGCCGACAGCAAAAAGCACGACACCCACCGTGAGGATCCCGTACATCGGAAGCCTTGCGGAGTCCTTGAAGACGAAGTCCCAGCGCGCCCACAACAGGAAGATGATGAGCACAAGCGATCCGCCGATGAGGGGCACGACCGCAGTCCGGAACGCATTCTCGCCCGAAGCGAACCAGTCGCCGTAGGCAATGCCAGAAGACGACGAGAGTCCGATGAAGACAAGCACGTAGGCAATGAAGACCCCCAGCGCAACCGGCACTGACGGTGCGATCCGCGCATTGCTTGTGCGCTCATTGGCAGCGGTGGCCGTGTCAATGCTCAAGAGAATCCCCTTAGACGAAGCAACACTTGATGCTACAAGTAAATGCCCGGTCGGCCGGCTAGCCCATCTCGGAACGTGACGTGCGCCGCTTTCATCCACGCTTGCCGATTGCGAACCCTCGCTCGGTTGCATGCCGCGATGGGTCAGGAGTCATGTCGGTGACCTCCCGTCACTCGAAACTTGCCGGATTCGAAGTGCACTGTCACGACGAGGCCCCCCCCGCCGTGATCGATGTTGGTTGTTGCAGGCACGAGTGGGAACACGCACCGCGCACACGCTTCGGCCGAGGCAGTGTGTTCACCGGTATCCGTAGAACACACAGCGCACCTCCTTGGACTGACAAGTTGTTTGTTCAACTTCACGGTCGCAACGAGGTCTGACAGAAGCCCTGTAGCCGTGGGATTCGCGTCACCCGAATGGGTTCCGGCTTGGGGGGTGTCGGGCTATGGGCTAAGGAAGGGCTACTCCGAGTTCCTTGCGAACGGCCTTCCAGTCCGGGTACTTCTTCTTCCCGAAGCGAATGAGCCGACCGTCGAATCTGTCGGCACCGTTCTTCTTGCGGTCATCGATGAGGATCGCGCCCGAATTCAGGTGTTTGTGGTGGCTGAGGATCAGACGCTTGTAGGCAGCGGTCTTGTCACCGTCACCAAAGTGAGTCTGGACCCACAACAACTTGTCCGACCACGACGTTGAGTTGTGCCAGGACGCTGTCGACAGGATGTAGGCGTCGTACTTGTCGCTGTTCTGGATCGCATGGAACGACTCGACAGCTCCGGGCATCGGTTCCATGAGACTGAAGACGCGCGGGATCTCATCCTCGCGACCCTTGTACTTCTTGCGCATCTTCTTTCCGACCTTGTCTAGGCCGGACTGAAAGTCAACGAGGACCCCATCCATGTCGACATACACGATCTCTGTCATCTGCCTATGTTGGCAGGGGTGTGTGAAGGTGCCGGAGAGGGCGCTGGTCTCGGACGGTCAGCCATTGTCGAAGGTCCAACTCTCGATGGCGCCGACTGCAAATCCCGAAACGCGATGCGCGTTCAGTCCCCCGCGACGGCGGCTGCGAAACGGCTGGCCATCATCAACTGCTCCGGAGAGTTCACTGGTGGCAGCACGGCCTTGGGGTCCGAGACGACTATCGCCATCAAACGTGCACGCGACAGCGCCACATTGACGCGGTTCACTTCATAAAGGAAAGGCACATCGCCCGCGGTGACGGCCAGGCGTCCCATGGAGTAGACGACGACGTGCGCCTGTTGCCCCTGGAACTTGTCGACGGTTCCTACCCTCACCCCGAGTTGACCGAGCTCGGCATCGAGCCTGTTCACATGGGCGTTGTGGGGTGCAACGACAAGGATGTCAGCACCGGTCAACGCTGAAGTTCCGTGTTCATCGGTGACTTGGACGTTCCCGATCAGCCCATCGACAAGCTCACGAACGGCAGTCACTTCAACTTCGGTACCGCCGTCAACCGGGAGCCACGAAACGCCAGGTTCGACTGTGACCGTCTGCCCGGCCACGGGCACATTGGCGCCGGTAATCATCCGAGCTGCCGCCTGCGGGGATGAGACTAGTTCGCCGTCATAGGCAAGATCCGCGACCACCCGACATACCGCCGGATGCATCCGATACGTAACGTCGAGGAACACACCAACATCCGTCGGCATGACCGCAGCACCACCCACAATGTGTTCGAGCAACGAAACTCGAACTGAATCATCATGAGCGGCTTGAATCGGGGCTGCTAGCTGTTGCGGGTCCCCAAGCGCAACGACTCGACCCGCCACAGAACACACAGCGACTGCATCGGCAAGCGGAAGCTGGCCCGCCTCGTCAATAATCAATAGGTCGGCGACACCTGAAACATCAGCGCGAGACCATCCGAACTTGGTTGCCGCAACCACCACCGCGTGGCCCTCGTCGTGGGCTGCCTCAATCCACCCGGCGAGCTTTCCCCCACCACCTGCAATGGCTTCGATGCCCGCTGCGGCGTCAACTTGGTCAGCGCTACCCAAGTGGGCAACCTTCACTCGGACTCCACCGGCCGCGGCCCGCTTGACCACAGATGCCAGGAGGTTGTCCATCACCTTGTGACTATTCGCGGTCACGGCGACGATTGCTTGGGAACCATCGCGCCCACCCGCTTCGAGTTGATCCATGACCAAGTCACAGCCGAGGTGCGTCTTGCCAGTTCCGGGCGGTCCTTGCACAGGCAACAGGCCGGTGGTCAGTTGGCTCACGATGCGTCGTGCCCGGTATGGGGCCGACTCGCCCGTCACTGCCGCCATCGCTGCCGCATCCGCCGGAGGGCGGCGGTCAAGCGCGGCGAACGGCACGGCCGTCCAGGGTGCCGGATTTTCGGCGAGAGCCACTCGAGCAAGAGTCATCAAGCATTCCCAGACCGTGGGCGGGTCAAAGAAAGGGGCGAGCACCATCCGATCAAATTCGCCCGGATCCTTCATCCGAGTGAACGAGAAAGTCCCACTCTGCGGATCATGCGCAGTGAGTTTGATTGTGAGCGCCTCGCCGCCGTCTCCCAAAGAGACGGTCTTGACGTCTGAACCCTTCTTCACCTTCCACGCACCCGGGCGGCACCGGTACTCATACGTGCTGACTCGTTTGCCCGGCTGTGGCGGATGAATTTCGATCGGTCCCTCGATGTCGAGCAGGCAGGATTCGTGCTCCGTACCTGGGCGAATCGCCGTCAGCTCAGCGTCCGACGATCCGTTCAGGTCCTTGAAGATCGCCTCAACCAGGTCCGGAATAGAAGCCGCGTCCGCTGAGCCCTGGCCCAATGCCCACGCTTCAAGTCGTTTGGAATCAAGAAATGCCACCACCGATTCGCGGCGATGCCATTCGAGCATCTCTGCGAGCAGGCGTGCTCCTTGGGAAGTGAGGCCGGACGGAAGGTCAGCACCCGTCAATCCCGTGCTTGCCCGGGCTTGCGCGGAGTCCGCCGCCGCGATCAAAAGGTCACGCAATTGCTCTGTCGATTCGATCCGCTCACGAACCTTGTCGGATTGCACGTACTCCTCTTCGTCGCCGTGCAGGAGTTCGATTTCGCGCCCCGTCGCGTCTGTGACAGTTGCGGTGTCGGGACCTATCGACGGTTCGCAGGTGATCCTCCACAACCACTGATGGACCGCATTCGTCGCCCGAACATCGTGGACGTTGTACTGGCGAATGCCTTCAAGGATCGCTGCACATTCGGATTCGTCATCCGACGCGATGAACGCCTCATAAGCCTTGATGCTGTCGTCTGCGCGTGCAACCGCAGCAGCATCCGCAGTTCGGTCGTAGCCTGCGAGCTTCTCGACGATCTTCAACGATGTGCTGCCTTCGCGGGTGCGCAAGCCAACGTCGATTCGTCGATACAGATCGTCGAAGCGTTCGGCGATCAGACGTTCCACATCGGCGACCAGATCTTCCCGCTCGGTCTCGTCGGGCCACGCGTGTGCGATGCGTCTCATCGACGTCACCTCGTAGGTGTTGTAGTGGTAAACCTTCCAATCCCCGCCTCGCCTCTCACGGTCACGCAAGACGTTGACGAACCACAAAAATGCCTCTCGTTCCTCGTCCGGCGAATGCGCCCAGCGGTGGTGGTACGTGCCGTCGACATCGCAATATGCCCAGAGGTAGTCGAGTGTGGGAATGGCGGCAAACGGGTCGCCCTCCAGATCGAAATACATGTCGCCGTGATGTGGCTTCGGTGTCCCGAATATCCCCGCCGTCGCCGACTGCGGGGAAATGATGAGCCAGTCGTTGCCACCTGCTTGGACTTGGGCCTGCTCGCGAAGCCAGTCGAATGTGTCGACACCAATTGCGTCCGGGCACGCGTCGGCGGCGGCCGCTGCCAACTCCGCGATTGTGGTGATTCCGCTGGCCCGCAGGACCTCCCGCTGGCGACTGGAAAGCCGGTGAACGTTGCGAAGATCCTCGGCTCCCCATTCCTCGTCGCAGTAATCGAACCAGCGACATCCCGTACAACTTGCCTTTGGAATTGGAAGAGTCTCTGGCAGGTCTGTTTGGAATTGGAGGAATGACTTCTGCGCTTCGCGCAGGTAAGGAACAGCGTCGCGGTAGGGCCACTCGAACAGGTCACCCGTGCCGAGCCAGATCACCAGACGAGGCGGTGGTGTCTGCTGAATCTGCTCAACCGTCGCGCCGTAGTGCGCCATTTGGATCAAAGCTGAAGCGCTTGGGTGCCGTGCGAGTTTCGTGTCACGAACCTCGTACGCGTAGTCGCCAAGCAAACTCGGGACGCCATCGACCCGAACGAGGAAGTCCGCATAGCCAAACCACGGACCATCAACCAATGCGGCCTGAAAGACCACGTTCGCGCCCGCGCGCATCGCCTCCAGGGTCGCCGCGTTGGCTTTACTTAGGCCATTGCGATCGTCGAATTCGGGGCGCGGAATCTCGACCACTTCAAGGCCAGACTCGATCATGCCTTGAAGCATCGCGAGTTCGTGTTCGTCACCGCGGATGGCGGCGGGAGCGCGGGCGGAGTCGTCGTTGGTCGAACTCGTGTGCGCTGCCTTCCAAGCCTTGAGTTCCTGATCAGTGCGCAGCAGCGCATCCAAGCGGCTGGCGTGCGCACACGACAACCACCGAGTGATGTCGGTCGCCGAGTAGCGCATCGTTCCGTTGTCGTTGATCAAGTGCGCGTCCTTTGGGTTAAGCGGCGAGGCTTGTGTTGATCTCCAAGGCTGCCAGGTGAGTCCGACTTTCAAAAATCGCGATCATCCCTGAAACACCCTGCTGCAACACTCCGGCGTTCACTCTCCGTCGGAAACGACCTCGCCGCCTTGAGTCCTGGACTTGAACCCGCGCGACTTGCGGCTGCGGTCCGAACTTAACCGGCGCGAGAGGTAATCCGGGCTCTCGGACCCAACCATCAACGCTGTATCGCCAAGCCATTCGATTTCGCCAAGGAGCTGAGCATCGAGCAACGACGTGTCTTCAGCGCTGAGAATTCCCTTCGCTGCGTTCAATCGTGAGCGAGCTGCTTCAACGTCGCCATCGCGCAGTGCCGCTTCAACTTCTCGCTTCGCGCTCTGGGTCTCAAGGAACAGCTTCTCCCGGGCAACTTCGGGCTTAGCGACGCGACCTTTCGCGACGTCTTGAGGGACCACGTTGACGGAAACCGGAAGGGTAACCGTGTGCTGCTCGAGAGTTGCGAGCTCGACGAAGGTCAGGGTCAGGGTCGCGACTTGTTCCAGACCAAGAGCCCCCATTGCAGGCACATCGATCGTCACCACGATGCGGCGCGTTTCGCCCGAATAGAAGTCACCAAGCTCGGCGAGCACACGATTCTCAACCGCCATCGTCGACAGATCGTTGAGCACCGTGATTCCACTGACGTCACCGGTTGGCTCAATCAAGAGGCTGGCTGCTTGGACCGTCTTCGACAAGAGACCGTCGAGCTCGGCCGCGACAGCAGCGGCTGCATCGTCTGGGCCATAACCG
>DMNR01000357.1:0-7250 GCA_003452655.1 Actinomycetota bacterium
CTTGAGCTCGATAGGTGCACGTGGGAATTCCGCCGTTAGAAAACGAGTTGGACGATTCGAGGAAGTGTGGCGTAGTCTTCCCCGGAACAGCTTCGACCACTCAACCGGCATACCCGGGCAACGCGACAAGGAGGTGCTGAAATGAACGTAGACATAACCACAATTACCAATCTTGTCGTATCGGCACCGACGACGCATGCCTCGTATTGGCACGCCGCTGGAACCAAACCGACCGCAACCAAGCGAGCCCGAGTTTTTGGTTACCCGTCCGGTTTCCGACCGCACCTTGATCATCGATCGTGGGTCATTGTCTGACCCACTCGGCACTATCAAGGCCGCGGACCCGGAATGGGGACCGCGGCCTTTTCTATTGCCCGACGACCACAACGCACAGTTCACCCGAAGACCTCAACACAGATAGGGGAGCGAGATGACAGTCCTCAGCCTCGCGCAGCAAGCCGCTCAAGCGAGAACCAACTCGGTGCCGTGTCGCACCTACGACGCCGATCTGTGGTTCGCCGAGGACCAAGCCAGTACGGATCAGGCACAAGGACTGTGTCAGCAATGCCCGCTGCAGGCGGCCTGTCTGAGTGAGGCGCTGTTACGTCAGGAACCTGCCGGTGTCTGGGGCGGGGAGTTGTTTGAACGCGGCCAGATCGTTGCCGCTCACAAGCCCAAGGGGCGACCACGCAAGGACGCTGACGAGATTGCTGCGGTGGCGGCGGCCCGGTTGGCTTCGCGCCTCGTGGAGGTTTCGCAGGCTCTCGAGCAGGACAGTCCTGAATTGGCAGAACAACTGTCCGAAGCTGTGACCGAGATCGTCGGCGCTGCGTAGAACTTCGCTGCATTCGGTGGGATGTGCTGCTGTGACGGCATCTCTCACCGAATGCAGCGATTCAACAGTCGATGCTCTTAGTCGTCGACGAATCCAGGAACCCAATCGATGATCTCCTGACGGGAAGCTACGTGGGAGTCGAGTTGGCAGAGGACACCAATCGACCCCAGCCAAACGCGGTGGATCAGTAGATAAGACGGTGGGATATTCAGCTTGAGGCCAACGCTGAAATCGCCACCCCGGGGATCGTTGATGCGGGTGAATTGTCCGCGCATCCATTCACGCGTGTAGTGGAACTCGTCGGTTCGTAACGGTTCGATGAACGGCAGCAGGTAGCGCAGGAGGGATTCGGGTTCGATCTCAACATTGGGTTTGATGAATCCCTCTTCACGCATGCCGTCGACGATCGAGGGGCCATCTCCCTCGTGAAGGGCGATCCGCAGGATGCGCCCGACTGCCAGCGGGAAGCCGTCTGGAAGCTGTGCCGCAGCGCCGTAGTCGAGGACCGCGAGGCGACCATCTTCGGTGTAGCGGAAGTTCCCTGGGTGCGGGTCGGCATGCAAGAGGCCCGCGCGGGTTGGCCCCGAAAGCAGGAATCTCAGGTACAGCGTTCCGGCCCGGTCGCGATCCTCGGGGGTTCCGTCGCTGATCACCTTCGATAGTGGAATTCCCTCGACCCATTCAGAAATCAGGAGCTTTGGGCTCGCGGCGAGGATGTGAGGAACGATGAAGTCTGGATCTCCCTCGTACGCGGCCGCGAACTGACGCTGCGTTTCACTCTCGCGCAGGTAATCGAGTTCCTCGGCGACGCGAGCCTTGAGCTCAGCGAGCAGCGGCTTCATATCGAGACCTGGCACCATGGAACCGAACATTCGACCCATCCGGGCGGCCTGGTTTAGGTCGGACATGAGGGCTTTGCCCGCTCCGGGGTACTGCATCTTGACGGCGACGACGCGGCCATCGCGGTACACCGCCTTGTGCACTTGGCCAATTGACGCGGCCGCGGCAGGAACCTCGTTGAACTCAGAGAAGCGGTCGCGCCAGTCCGGGCCGAGCTCCTCAGTCATCACCTTGCGAACCGTTTCCGGAGGCATGGGCGGGGCGGCATCCTGCAGCTTGGTCAACGTCGCCCGGTACGGCCCGGCCATCTCCTCGGGGAGCGCCGCTTCAAAGACGCTCATTGCTTGACCAATCTTCATGGCCCCGCCCTTGAGTTCCCCTAGTACCTTGAACATTTGTTCCGCGGTCTTGGCTTGGATCTGCGCATTGACCGCTTCGGCTGGCTTACCGCCGACCCGTTTGCCGAATCCGAGAGCCGTTCGACCGGCGTAGCTGGCCGGCAAGGAGGCCATTCGAACCGTGCGTCGGAAAGCGCGCTGAGGCATGGCTGCGGCAGCGTCCGGTTCGTCCTTCGGGTCCTTCGATTGGTCGGCCACGTGGCCATTGTCCACGTTGCGGCCCTCGCTGGGGATAGCCACTGCGCCCAATGCCGCCAATCGGGCAAGTTGAACCCTGGGATTAAGGGGGTCGTGCACATGGATGTGCGCAACAAGGAGGTTCGTCCGGCCTGGGCGATTGGGGTCGAATTGCGTCAGACGGCGGTGGACTGCGTGCAGGTGGTCGGAGACGTGGAGTGCCCGCTCGCGCTGCGCGGACTACCAGGCGTGGCGCTTGACTGGCTGCGCCAACTTGATGGTGCGCGGTCCTGGGGCGCGCAGGTGGCTGAGGCTCAAGCCCGTGGCATGCAGGGTGCTGACGCCTCGATGTTGCTCGACCGCCTGCTTGATGCCGAGTTGTTGATCGATGCGAGGGTTGAGATCGCAGCGTTCCAATTCGCGAATCCCGTTGTCGTAGGAGCCGCGGGTCTCAGCGAACAGATCGCTGGGTTACTTCCGGGGTCGATACCCCTCGGGCCGCTTCCCAAGCCGCGCGACGGCGACGACTGGCGCCTGCGAACCGAGGAGCTTGGAGACAAGATTGGTTCTGCTGCGACCATCGTCGCGCTCGACTCACCCTGGGTTGATGCGGCGGAACTCGAGTTGGTGAGTCGGCTCATTGACGCCCGAATTGACCACGTTGTGGTCGGAGCGGGCGTATCAAGCGCGCGTGTTGGTCCGGTCACCCGGGCCGGTGGGGGGCCGTGTGTGCGCTGCGACGAGTTGCTGCGAGTCGAGCTGGATCCGCTCTGGCGGCCATTGTCGGCCCAACTGGCGTTGGACATGCCAACCCCAGCGGCCCCGACCCTGACCGTTCTCGCGGCGGCAGAGGTGGTTCGCCAAATAACAAACGCGGCCCCTCACGAGGAGGTGGCCGCGTTGAATGCGGTCTTGACGACCGGCTACCGGGGCGGCGCCTGGCGACGCCGTCCCCTTTCGCGCCACCTCAAGTGTTCGTGTTGGTGGCCGAAGTAGCTGGTAGCTAGAAGGTCGTTACTGCTTCTTCCCGAGAATGCGGGTGACGGTGGTGTTGCACACGGGGCACTTGCCCTTTGCCATGCGGCGTCCGTTTGTCTCGTGCACTTCGCCGGTGAATTCGCGCTTTTCTTTGCACTTGACGCAGTACGCCTCGCCTGAGTAGCTCTCGGCCATAAGTCCTCCTGGGCAATCTCGCCGTGGTTGTCCACGGCCTTTGGTTCTTGTCGCGGTTCCGGTGTGGCACGCGCGTCCACCTTGCGGCAGTTTCGCCACCTTACGGCGCTACTCTCGCCTGCATGACCGTGACCCCGCCGGAAAATGCCGTAAACCCCGTGGATTTTGATCCAACGACCGACCATCTGGGGGTCGAGCGGACCGATTCAGGGCTCGTCGTGGTCACTTTGAACTATCCAGAGCGCCGCAATGCGATGTCGGGACCCATGACGGCGGCGTGGGGGAGGCTCGCCGCAGCGCTCAAGCTCGACCCATCGGTGCGGGCAGTGGTGGTGACAGGGGCGGGTACGGCCTTCTGTTCCGGCGGCGACACCGGCTGGATCGGGGGCGATCCAGACGCCACAGTTGATGAGCTGCGGACCAAGATGATGGCGTTCTACAAGACCTGGCTGAGCATGCGCGAGGTGCCCGTCCCAGTCATAGCCGCGATCAACGGTGCTGCGGTTGGTGCGGGTGCCTGCATCGCCCTGGCAGCCGATATTCGGATCGGAAGCGAGAACGCGAAATTCACTGTTCCCTTCCTCAAGCTGGGCATCCATCCGGGGATGGCCACGACGTACCTGTTGCCAGAGGTTGTTGGGGTTGCCGCGGCACGTGACTTGCTCTTTACCGGTCGGGTGGTCGGAGCCCAACGAATGCTCGAACTAGGGCTCATCACTGAGTTGTTCCCGGCCGACGGATTTGTTGATGCTGCTCGTGAGCTTGGGGAATCCGTTGCAGGCAACGCCCCGATTGCCGCTCGCTTGACAAAGGCTGCGTTGCTTCGAGGCGGTATGGATTCGATCGAAGAGTGCATTCAATGGGAAGCCGTTGCCCAGCCCGTCACGATGGCCACCGCGGATCTGCATGAGGGCCTGGCGGCTGCGGCGCAAAAGCGTTCACCGCGATTTGCTGGCCGTTAGTTAAAGCGGACCCGGCGCGGCGCCTGGAAGTCGACACCGTGAAATCGATCGGGACGCTTGCCTCGAAATGAGACGAAGCCCCCGCTTCCTTGTCACTGCTCGCCTTCCCCTTGCGATTAGTGACTTAGAAGCGGGGGCTTCGTTCATGGATGACGTTATGGACTCCGAGGGGGTGTATGCAATGGTTCGAGGACTATTGCTCCCGCCGCCTGTGGATGCGCTTGGGGACACCCTGTGGAGCAGGCCGAGGGGAGCCGTGGACAAGCCTGTCAACAACTGTGGACAACCCGTTTCGCATGGTGATCAACTTGTCTTCTGACCAGTGGAAACATCTGTCCACGGGGTGTGGGTAAAAGAAAGTTTGGGCTATTCGGGGTTGCTGGTCGCAAATTCGACGCCGTCAAGGAAGGAACAGGCACGCTGACGCTGTGAATACGTGTCGAGCAGGTGGTTGAAGTCGGGGCCGTGGTTGGGCACGACCAGGTGCGCGAGTTCATGCAAGATCACGTAGTCAACGACGTATTGAGGCATTCCTTGCAGCCGGGCGGACAGCCGGATTGAACCGTCGGTCGTGGTGCAGGAACCCCATCGCCGGTTTTGATTCGTTGACCATCGGATGCTGCTCGGTGCGGGCGCAGTCGGCATGTAGCGCTTGCGCAGCCAGCTCGCGCGCTCTAGGAGTTGGTCATCGCTGACTCTGGTCTTCTGAGCGCGCTTGAGGAGGCGCTGATGCAAAGCAAGAGCGTGCTTGGCCGCCTCACGCACCGACATTCGTTCGGGAACCACGACGATGGTGATGCCGGCCTCGCGATGCGCACCCACACTTCGCTTCCGCCTCGTGGAGCGGCGCACCTCGATATCCGCCGGTAGCCCGGGAACATCGATGGGTCGGATTGTCATGCGCTCACATTAGTCGCGAGGACCGTCATCGCCGGGGACGTCTTCCACAGGTCCGGGCTTGTCCAATTCGCTGGTGTCGATGTCGCTCGAACGATTCAAGAAACCGTCGAGGTCGTCGAGGTCATCTGCGGTCGGAAGCAAGTCCGGGTGTGCCCAGAGCGCGTCGCGGGCAGTAATCCCGCCACTGATGCGAAGTCGTTGCCAGAGATCGGCCGCCTCGCGCAGCCGACGGGGACGCAACTCAAGTCCGACGAGGTTGGCGAACGTCTTCTCCGCTGGCCCACCGGTCGCCCGACGACGACGCAGGGTCTCGCGCAGGCGGTCGTAGGACGGGAGTCGTTCCGACGCTGCGGCATCCACAACATCGTCAACCCAGCCTTCGACGAGTGCGAGCATCGTCTCGAGACGTGCCAATGCTGCCTTTTGTTCCGGAGTGTCTTCTTGCTCGAAGACTCCAGACGCCATCGCGGCCTGGATCGCCTCTGGGTTCTGGACGTCGACACCCTCCAGGGCTGACTGGATTCGGTCTTGATCGACCTTGACGCCGCGCGCGTATGCCTCCAGGGCCCCTTCGACGCGCGATCGCAACCACGGAACGTGGGCGAACAACCGCTGATGTGCGGCTTCGCGCAGGGCGATGTAGACGAGGACGTCGGAGTCCGGAAGGTCGAGGCCCTCGCTGAAAGCAAGCACGTTCGATGGCACAAGCGCACTGTGTCCGTCGGAGGTCAGTGGAATGCCGACGTCCGAACTGCACACGACTTCACCTGCCAGTGCCGCCAAACCGTTGCCAACCTGCATGCCGAACATCGCTGATCCCATGGCCTTGGCCATGCCCATCAGGGGTGCCATCGCTTGAGCCAATTCCGGCGGCATGCCCTCGGGCAGTCCCATTGCGCCGCCGCCGAGCGCATCTGGCCCCGGCATCATCGTTTGCATCGTGGTTTGCATCTGTTCCGCAATTGGAGTGATGAACTTCTTCCACGCAGGCATTGTCTCGATGAGCCATTCGCTGCGGCTCCAAGCCTTGGCTGAGCCGGCTGTCGCGGGGAACTCCGTGGCTGGATCGAGCCACATGTCCGCCAGGCCTACGGCTTCTTCAACCGAACGCTGTTGCGCCGAGGGAACTGACGGGTCACCGGCCTCGACGATCTCCTTGCGTGCGATGTCAGTCGCCATCTCCCAGTTGACGGGACCTGCGTTCTCGCCGCCGGAGGACTGCAGCATCGCGCCTAGTTGCTGCAGAGCCGCGCCCAGGTTGGCCATGTCGAACCCCTCTGAACCACCTGCACCCAGCGGGTCGTTCGAGCCGAAGCCGCCGCCGCTGCCAAATCCGGGAGGAAGGCCGCCTCCGCCGCCGCCACTGCCGCCGCTGCCGGTTGCGCCGGACTCGTCGTCAGGGTCGCGGGGCTGGCCGAATCCGAAAGGAATGTCGCCGCTCATGAAGGCCTCAACTCTTGGTCGCAGATGGTGTCGTGCGCAGTTACTCGATCAACGCTAACCGGACTCGGGATATTCGGCCACACCGGCTGTGGCGCTTACGCCATCGGCGTAGTGCTCGCGGGAGTGATCCGGACCTGCGCGCGTTGTCGGGTCGGGGGCACGGAGGTTGGGTTTTGACACCGTAAGGTGAGCGCGTGGGTGTTTTGGTGTGGTGGTTGCTGCCGCTGTTGGCGACCGTCGCTGCGATCGCCTGGCTTTGGTGGAAGGGCCGCACCGGTGCCGGCGAACCGGGTCACGTGCACTCGGCCTCGGAACTAGAACGCATGCGCAGGGCAATCGAAAAACCCTTGCCGCAGAACGTCGAGCGCAATGCCGGTTCGACGCCCTCACAGGCCACAGAAGAGACGCCTGCGCCCGATCCACACGCAGGTGCCGCATGAGTGACCCATCAGCTGGGATTCCCACGATGCAGTTGCCGACGATGGAACAACTTGAAGTCGACTACGCGCGCGAGCTCACTGA
>DMNR01000357.1:7387-9944 GCA_003452655.1 Actinomycetota bacterium
CATGCCGGTGCCTTACGTGAAACTTTCGCCAGGTCCAATGTTCAACACGGTGGGCACCTCCAGTGGGATCGAACTCATCAAGATCACTGGTGCCAAGACGTACCCGACCAACGGCGAATTGAACCTGACAACCGTGAATGAGCGCGGTGGGCCCTACGGCGAAATCACCCTGCCCGAGGCGTTTATCGGGTGGATCAGCGAGTCGGATGTTGTCCTGCCGACGACTGATCTGTTCCCCCCTGGAACCACCAAACAGGACGCGCAGGAGGAAAACCAAGTCGAGTTCAACTCCTCGCAGTCAGCTGCGATCTCGGCCGCGCTGACCTACTTGAAGATTCCGGTGACATCGCAGGTTCAGGTTGGGCAGGTGGCGCCTGATGGCCCAGCGAACGGCAAGATCAAGGTCGGCGACATCATCACCGCCTTCAATGGAGCCACCGTCACGATGCCCGATCAGCTACCCCCGCTCGTTAAGGCACAGAAGCCCGGTGCGTCCGCCACAATCGACATTCTTCGCGGCAAGACACCGGCGAGCATCAAAGTCACGCTCGGGGCAAGCCCTCGCGATGCATCCCAGGGATACGTGGGGATTCTCGGTAGCGCGCTGTATTCCGGGCCATTTCCGATCGAGTTTGGCCTTCAGGATGTCGGCGGACCGAGTGCCGGAACTATGTTCGCGCTCGGAATCATCGACAAGTTGACCCCTGAGAACCTGTCGGACGACAAGGTCGTCGCGGGAACCGGAACGATCAGCCCCACCGGCGAGGTGGGCGCGATCGGTGGGATTCAGCAGAAGATGTACGCCGCCAGCAATGGGGGAGCGCAGTTGTTCTTGGCGCCTCGGGCGAACTGCAACAGCGTGCGAACGTCCACTCCGCAGGGCCTGAACGTTGCGGCGGTGACGACGCTGAGCGAAGCCGTCGATGTGCTCGCAAAATGGCGGTCGGGAAGCAGTGACCTGCCGCGCTGCTGAATTCGGGAGTGGTCTGCGCCGTTAGTCCAGTGTCAGGGCCAGTGCGTCTGTCAAACCTGGGAGCAAATCAACTCCGGTCAACACGTCGTCGTCGGAGTCCTTGTCGCGAAGTCGGATGGCACACATCCGACGACCGTCACGAAGTACTGCAGCGGCGAGGCGAACTTCTCGACGGTCGGGATGCCCAACGGCCGCCTCGACGAGTTCGGTCATCTCCTTTTCGCCCTCAAGTTCCGCTTCAGCGCTTGGGGGTAAGAGGATTCGTTCAACGACGATCGCGGTGCCAACGACCTGATCGGGCCAGCCGATTTGGGCGAGCGCTTCATCGATCTGCTCGTTTCCGGCGGACCACTCCTGTTCGACAGGAATAAGTTCATCCGGGTTACCCAGCGAGGCGTCAAGCTCCATGGCCGCGGCCAACGCGGGCTCGCGTTCGATCAATTCCGCCATGCGAGCCAGAGCAAACAGCCGAACTGGCTGGTCCCAGCCATCGGCGTGGACATGCGATTCAAGCTCCAAAACGGCTGTGGTGAGTGGATGCAGAGGAAGCTCTTCGGCGTTCATGCGCTCATACTGCCCGATCGAGGTATGCCGAGGACGTAGGGTGTGCGCGTGAGCTTCGCATCGTCTGCCGGAGGCCGTTCCGCTGACTCCTCTTCTCAGGAGGGCCGTGGTCGTGGCCGGGTACTGATCCCGACTATCGCGGTGATCGTGGCATTGATCATCTTGCTGGTCATCTTCACGGGCTTCTACACAGACTTCCTGTGGTTTGAATCCGTCGACAATTCCGCGGTCTTCACGACGGCGCTGGGCATCCGGATCGGGTTGTTCCTTGCGTTCGGCGTGATCATGGGGCTGGCGATCGGCGCGTCGATGGTGATTGCGTACCGCACGCGTCCGATGCAGCGAATTCGAACGCCCGAACAGATGAGTCTTGAGCGGTATCGCGGGGGACTGGAACCACTGCGGCGTCCGTTGGCGTTCATCATTCCGGCAGCGCTCGGGGCACTCGGAGGAATCTCCGCGGCGGCGGAGTGGCGGTCATGGTCGATGTGGCGCAACCAGGAGCCATTCGGTCAGGTGGACCCGCAGTTCGGGCAAGACATCGGGTTCTACATGTTCAGCTATCCGTGGCTGCGGTTTCTGCTGGGCTTCGGATTCGCGATGGTTTTGCTCGCGCTGCTTGCCGCAGCGATCGTCCACTATTTGTATGGCGGTATTCGTCTGCAGCTGCCCGGCCCGCGCGTTAGCGATGCCGCGCAGACCCAGATCTCGATTCTGCTCGGGTTGTTCTGCCTGTTGAAGGCAGCCGCCTACTGGCTGGATCGATTTGGGTTGGCCCTCAAGAATGAAGATCTCGTGCAAGGTTTCACGGGTCTGAAATACCGGGCGATCAACGCACTGCTGCCGGCCAAGTCGATCCTCATCGTCATTGCTCTGATCTGCGCGCTGCTGTTCTTCGTCAACGCATTTCGTCGTTCGTGGCCGGTGGCCGGTTCGGCCCTGGCCCTGCTGGTCGTTTCCGCGCTGGTCATCGGCGGCATCTACCCGGCGATCGTGCAGCAGTTCCAGGTCCGGCCCAAC
>DMNR01000290.1 GCA_003452655.1 Actinomycetota bacterium
CGCCGCGTTTGCTGTGGGTGCCCCAGAAGCCGCTGTTACGGTGAACGGAACCTTGATTCCATCGCCCGTCATTCCAGGCTTGCACGATGCGAAGTATTTGCCCTCGGTTGCCTGAGCGACGAGTTCGCGACTCAACCCAGGCCCGATGTTCTCGGCCTCAGAGATCACCCGCAGGCCATCGTCGCCCAGCAGGTAGAACTCGGTGACCTGATCGCCGTTGTTCGTGACCTTGAAAGAGATGGTGCCGGCGGGTGCCTCTGCAACCGCGAGTTGGCAAGCGTCGTTTGTGCTGGAAACGGCGATGGTGCCGTCATTGGCTGAGGATGAAGTTGAGGCACATCCGGCAAGTGCACCAACAGCGCCGAGTGCGGCTGCCGATGCCAGGGCAAGCTTCTTCACGTGAGTTCTCCAGTTAGTTAGGTAAGCCTAACCTTAGAGGGAGCGGGGTCCGTTTGGCCCGGCGGGGCCCACTTCCCCTCAGCCCATAACGCGGCGCTGCGCCGTCCGAGTGACAAATTCCCGGCCCCAAAGCCTCTACCCGGCTTAGATGATCTTCACCGGAAGTCCGACAAGAAGGATCACCATGGCGTACATCGGATCGAGATCGCGTACAACCCGAGCGTTGGCTGGCGGGGCAGTCCTCGCGACTGCTGCCATGTTCACGCTGGCCGCAGCACCCGCCGCTCACGCGACACCGCAGATCGTGGTGCACGTGGAGTCAGGCGGCTCCAATCTCGATGGTGCCTTGGTCACGGCTACCCAGGTCGGCGTGACGTCCGAGGTGACCTACACCAACGGCAGCGGAGATGCCACGTTCACAGGTCTCCAAGCTGGCACCTGGACTGTTGCCGCTGCCAAGCCCGGCTACGCGGCCGCCACCGCAACGGCTGAAAACGGCGGGAATGCGAGTCTTAACCTCACGCAATCGGCGAGCAACTTCAGCAGTACGCCGGTGTTCGGCGCCCAGGGATCAGCAGTTGCCGCCGGCGGGGTCGGCGAGTTCTACGCTTCTACGTCCGTCATCCCACAGCTCTTCCGGACACTTGACTATGGCGGCACTTGGATGCCGGTCAACGTGGGATTTGACGACGCGACCAACGGACTCCCGTCGTCGAACACTGCCGGAGACCTGACAACGAGTGGGTCGCCCGGCGAGGTCGCTGTCGTGATCGGCAACACCGTTCGCTACAGCACAGACTTCGGGAACACGTGGAATGCCATCGCCCTAGACACGAACAACAAGCCAGAGTTCGCTGGTGGCAACGGAGTACGAATCTGGTGGGGTCACCAAGGTTCAACCAGCACATTGCTTGCGCGGGGATCCGACAACAACACGTACGTCGCCGACATGAACGATGCAAATCCGACGTTCGCCGCCAAGGCATACAGCTCGAATGCATCAGACAAGATCCAGGTTGCAAGTGGCAGCAGCAAGCCATGGGTCGCCGTCGGCACCGGCCCGACGATCAACCTCTACCCGCTGGACTCCGGTGCACTCGGATCTCCGGTGGCAGTCAACGCGGGCGACCCAGTTGATTGTTTGGCAATCGGCGGGGCGCCCAGCCTGACCCCTGACGAGCCTCCAACGGCCTTGTTCTGGTCAACGTCCGGCGGATCCCCGACTGCCTCAATCAGCTTCCAGGCCACGGGCGCGTACCCAACTCCCGCTGCCACCTCGGCCGAAACTGGTGGTTCCGGATCAACTGCCTGCGAGACAAATGATCGCGCCGAAATCACCCGCGGCTCGACGAGTACCGAGACCCGACTGCACGTTGGGGGCTATTTCGCTCGCTACGCGAGCTCTGCCCTGGTGGCAGCGCCGGGCCCCAACGGCGCCTACTCCGCCGGCTACGAGTTCACCCCGTCGATCGATGCTGTGAGCAGCCCGGACAACGTCTTCATCCACCCGCAAGGGGATGTCGGCTTCGCCAAGTCTTCGGCGTTCAAGACTCCCGGAGGGTCGGGCGCGAATGAGTCCCCGGCGTACGCCCCGTACACCCTCGAAGTAAATGACGTAAGCCTTCAATACCCCCGCAACGTCTACGACACAGCACTCGGTGGAACGCAAGCAACCAACGGAACGAAACGCTTCAGTGGCGGCGGATCCGTCAATGGCATCAACGTCGCGGTCACCAAAGACATCGCGGCCTACGCGGGTGCTGGAACAGCCAAGGCATCGGTGATGCTCTCGATGTCAGGCGGCGGGCGCGGCCTCGTCACGGACGACGGCGGCGTGACCATGTACACCGCCGTAACGAAGGGCGGCACCACAACCGCCTACTGGGATGGCGCCAGCGGCGCTGACTGGCTCGTCTATGGGCACCCGGACGGTTCCGGAATCCAATACACGCTGCGCAAGAACTGGGTCAATACGGATTCCGTGAAGTCCAACGGCGATCAGAACGCGAGCATCCGCAACGGTGTACACGGGTCGATGCAGGACGACGCACCAACTGGCCTCGTCGGCATTCCACGGACGAACAAGATGCTGGGTACGACTGCAGGCTCCTCGACAGGTGGTGTCTTCCTTGCCACGCTCAGCGGCACGAAGGGATCCGAAGATGCAACGGTGGACGACTCGGTTCCGTACTTAGCGAAGGCGAATGCGGTCGCTTACTGCCCCGCTGGTGGAACCGTCAACTCCCTCGATGACACAGCGTTCGTTGCGCTCGGCGATGACAACAACGCAGGTGCGGGGATCAAGCGGATCAGCTCCGTCAGCACGGGCTCACTCGCATCTTCAACCGACGTGACGGGGATCCCGTCAGGCAAGGGGGCCGTCGTCGACATCGACGTGAACTGCGATACCGGCGTCATTGCAGCTGTCGGCAAGGACGGTGTCTTCGTGTCGCAGGATGCCGGGGCGACATGGTTGGACGTCAACATCACAGCGGGCGGCGGATCGTTCAGCGCGATTGCGGTTCAGAAGGTCGGCGCGAGTGGCGTAGCTGACACGAAGATCGTCGCGGCACGCGGTCCGGAAGGATTCACCTTCCAGTCCAACAACGGCGGTACTGACTGGCTAACCGTGAACGATCCGACCGATCCCGATACTGGTGGACGCAACTTCACTAGTGAAGGCATCAGCGCGATCGAGTTCCCCGGCAATACTGCGGCGACCGTGCTCAGCCAATCGACTCGGGCTGGAAAGGTAGTCCGGGCAGCCAGCGTCGTCGGCGCGCTGTCGCTCAACGAAGAGTCCTCACTTACCGGAAGTGGCTCGGGGACCACAGCGTTAAGCGCGAGCGCAACCGGCGCGAGTGCCGGTGGTGTGCGAAGCGG
>DMNR01000289.1:0-3403 GCA_003452655.1 Actinomycetota bacterium
TCCGACGTCGTGATCACGATGGGTTGCGGTGATGTCTGCCCGATCTTCCCCGGCAAGCGCTACGAGGACTGGGTGCTACAAGACCCCGCCGGTCAAGGTGTTGAAGCGGTTCGGCCAATCCGAGACGAAATCAAGTCCCGCATCACCGAACTCCTCTCCGAGCTGACGAACTCGACGGCGAGTTAGTCACCGAACTCAGTCGGGGTGGTCCTCTGTCCAGGTCCGGTAGGCCTCGACGGCTGTCGGCAACGTGGGGAAGACCATGTCGTCACCGATCTTCTTGATGAAGCCGTATGCGCGCAGATCCGCGAGTAGCTCCGTCTTGGCTCGCGCCAAGCCAAATCGGATTCCCTTTCGTTCTAGGTCAGATCGCAATGCCTCAAGGGCGCCGAGTGCGGTGATGTCGACTTCGACATTGGCCTCCGCGTTGAGGACGAACCACCGAACCGGCCGGTTCGCATCGACTGCGCGCATCGCGCGATTTCGGAAGTTGTCGGCATTGGCGAAGAACAGTGGCGAGTCATAGCGATACACGAGAAGTCCGGGCACGGTTGCCGCGCTCGGGTAGTCATCGACATCGTGCATTCCGGCTAAGTCTGGAACGAATCCCTCGACCGCATCATGGGGTCGCGCCGTTCGCCACAGAAGCTCAGCCACCGACAATGCAACCGACACCAAAATTCCGTAGAGAATCCCGAAGACTAGAACTCCCGCGAGTGCGGCAAATGCCAGCAGTAGCTCGTTGCGCCGGAACCGGGCAAGTTGGCGGAAGCCTGCGAGGTCGATGAGTCGCAGGGCGGCGTAAATGACGATCGCCCCGAGGGCAACTTTCGGGAACTCCGCCAGCACGGGCCCAGCAAACAAGAGCACCGCGATCGTGCAGGCCAGCGCAACCCACGAGTACAACTGGGTGCGACTGCCGGCCGCAGCGCCGAGGGCGGTGCGGCTAGCGCTGCTGCTAATTGGGAAACCCTGGAACAGCCCGGCACCAACGTTCGCTGTTCCCAGCGCCAAGAACTCCTGGTTCGCGTCGATGGTGTGGGCGTTCTTTGTGGCGAAACTGCGTGCGGTCAGAACATTGTCGGTATACCCAACAAGCAGCACTCCAAATGCTGGCAACAGCAGGCCGTACATATCTGAGAGGCCAGGAAGTTGAGGTGTCGGCAGACCCTCGGGGATCGGCCCGATCACTTCGATTCCACGCGCACCCAAGTCGAAGAAATGAACCATCGCGGTCGCCAGCAACACGACGAGGAGTGGACCTGGAACTCGGGGCCAACGAATTTGGATGAGCAAGAGCAGCGCCAGGAGGAAGACTCCAAAGATCAGTGTTGGAAGCTCAAACTTGCTGATGTTCGTGAAGAACGACGACAACTCCTGCAGGAACTCATCACCCTCGACGGGAACTCCAGTGACCTTGTCCAACTGGCCGACGATCATGATCAGCGCGATACCGGCCATGTATCCGACGAGAATCGGGCGAGAGAAAAGGTCGGCGATGAATCCAAGTCGGGCGATCCAGCACACGATGCACAACAGCCCGACGACTAGCGCCAGCGCCGCCGCCAGCGCCGCATAACGAACAGGATCCCCACCGGCCAACGGTCCGATGGTTGCGGCGGTCATCAGAGCGGTTGTCGACTCCGGACCGATCGAGAGCTGCCGTGAAGACCCGAGCAGGCCGTAGACCGCGAACGCCGGGATGATCGTCCATAGGCCCGTCACTGGTGGGAGCCCGGCGATGGTGGCGTAGGCCATGACTTGCGGGACTAGATACGCCGCGACTGTGATTCCCGCGAGGACGTCCCCGCGGAGCCATCGGCGGCGATACTTCGAGAACAGGGATAGGCCAGGGAATGTCCGATGAAACCAACTCACCTGGGTGGTTGCTGTACTCATCTGAATGTGACCTCCGCGCCGTCGTCGATCGTCGCAGTCGGTATTACGCAGTCGCAACTCCCACCGACGTTCCAGCGGAACTAGATTGGTGTAGTGGAGATAGGCATTGTTGCGGCGCTGGCAATTCTCTACGTGTTGCTGGCCAAGCCGTTGACTCGAATGAACGTCACAGCGCCGATGCTCTTCCTCGTCGCGGGCGCGGTCCTTTACTCGTTCACCGGCGAGCTCTCGGTAACCAGCGACGTCGTGCACGTCCTCGCGGAAGTCACTCTGGTCGTCATCCTGTTCCACGACGCCTCGACGGTTCGCCTTGGTGCGCTCAGGGGTGACTCCAGCATTCCCTTGCGGCTGTTGGCGATTGGCTTCCCACTGGCCCTGGGTGCGACATTCACGTTTGTTGGCTGGCTGTTGCCAGCGTTGGGAGTTGCCGGCGCCTTATTGATCGCAGGGGCGGTGACCCCGACGGACGCCGGGCTGGGTGCTCCGACGATTCTGAATCCTTTGGTCCCCGTCCGAATTCGCCGAGCACTCAATGTGGAGAGCGGGCTGAACGACGGGCTCGCAACACCGGTGGTCCTGTTTGCATTGGCAGCTCTGGCCTCGGAGGAAGGTGCGGTACACGAGAAATTGCTGTCGATGGCGGTGGGACCAGTCGCTCTGGCAATCATCATCGCTGTCGTTGTCGCACTGTTTGGGGCCCGATTCGTTGACGTCTCCGCAGCGCGTCATTGGAGTTCCCCCGCTGGCCGAGCTGTCGCCGTCCTGGTCCTTCCGATCGCCTGTTTCGGAGTTGCGCTGGCAGTCGACGCCAACGCCTTCATCTGCGCGTTCGTCGCCGGGTTGGTCTTCGGTTCGGCGTCCTCGGCCTATCGGCGCGAACTTGAGATGTCCGAGACGCTGGATTCTGGCGCCAACCTCATCGGATATGTGGTGTGGTTCCTGGCCGGTGGCCTGGTTGAGCTCACGTTTGCCAATGGCATCCGGTGGCAATGGATCGTCATCGCCCTGGCGGTACTCACAGTTCTGCGGATATTGCCGGTTGCGATCAGCTTGATCGGGACAGGCCTGCGCTGGCAGTCGGTGCTCTTTGTTGGCTGGTTCGGCCCTCGTGGGTTGGCGACGATCGTGTTCGCTCTGCTTGCCCTTGAGGAGTTGGGGCCCAACGATCCGGCCATGATCGACATTGCCGGGGTGGTTGCAGTGACAGTGATCCTGAGTGTGTTCGCTCACGGAATCAGCGCCGGAATCCTTGCCCGGCGCTACGGGCAATGGGTTGACCGAACGAAGCCAAAGGTGGAACTCAAGGCGGTCTCGGGAGCCGAAATCGATCCGAAGCCTCGCGGTCACAGCCGTTTGCATTCATAGTCCGCAGCGGGAAATGCCTGTATTTGCAGGCACTAGCGCATTGCCGGTGGTAAGAATCGTCACGTTTTGTTGCCCGGAATCTAGGGCACCATAGAGCTATGGCATTGCTACGCGACCGCGCTGAAGAATCCAGCGCACC
>DMNR01000289.1:3524-3901 GCA_003452655.1 Actinomycetota bacterium
TATGTCTCGGTGTCGCGATGGTCTTCGAACCGACGGTCTTTGTCACGCTTGCAGTCGTCTTCGCGGCCACGGCCTGGTGGCGTCGCGAGAGTGCGCGCCAAGGAATTTTCACCGTAGCGTTCTGGGCGCTGGCAGTCGGCCTCGTACTTGTCCTGTTCTCGATTCTGGTCTACGTGATCCAGAACTTGTTGGCTTAGAACATCCTTGAGCCAGCGCCTCTCTCGAGGCTACTTCACCTTCACGCGTACCTGTTGACTCAGCGCATTCAGTGAATCCGTTCCGGCCGCCGTCGCAGTCAGGATGCACGAGCCCTTCTTCTTCCCCTTGACCTTCGGTCCCTTCAAGATTTGGCACACCGCAGCCTTCGAGGACTTCCA
>DMNR01000286.1 GCA_003452655.1 Actinomycetota bacterium
GAGCAGGGTAGCGGAGTACCATCGGGCAACGGATCAATTTCCCCATGGCGATTGATGACCTCCACCCGTGCAGTGCTGTCAGCGAGCGCTACCTCAAGGACCGGCATCAAATCGGTTGGGACATCCTCCCGCCGGATACGATACTCGACGTATGGAGCCGCCCACCGATCCGCCGACGCATGCCGCCAGATGCGCACCACCACATCATTGTACCGTCCGACGGGCTTGGTATCAGCAACCGGACCCGGGACCCTCAACGGACCGCACGCGACCGCAATGGGGGCAAGAACCAAACCACAGACCAAAACCAACAAAGCACGCTTCCGCTCATTCATTGCAACAGCTCCAGATGCCAAGGCTCGACCTTGGACTTTGTATCGAGGTACTTGAGACCAACCGCAGCCAAGCGGCTACTCCACACCTGGCCCGCAACGGCCCACGGCGTGGATACGTCAACTGCAAGCCCTTTCGGATGGTTGGACTTATCAGGCGCCGCAACCAGCCCCGGATTATCCCGGTGCATTGCAGCTTGCAGCTCGGACGAGCGGTAGCCAGCCACCACATCGAAGCGGACACCCGCAGTCCGAGCCTGTATCGCCAACTCCATGACGCGCCCAGCCAAAACAGGATCGACGCCACGGAGGGCAGCATCTACTTTGGGAGTACCACCGGCCCCTTCGTAGTCGTGGTGGTACTCTCAACCTTGCCAATACCGGCGGCACTCACCCCGTCCTTCGTGGTTACGCTAACCTCTCGGTTGTCGTGCCAAGAATTCGTGCCAGCGCTAAGAGCCATGGTCGTTCTGCCCAACCCGTACAAACCACGGGTCAAGAAATTGTCCTCAGCATTCAGGCCGCTCCCACCAGGATTCACGGCAGCAGCCGCCGGAGCCACCGGAGATGCAGTCGGCGTAGCGCTAACACCCCGAAGCGCCAGCAGCTCCACCAGATTCTGGCTAAGACCGTGCATCCCGAGTTGCTTGGAGCTAATGGTATCGGCTGCCTCGACCACCTGCGCAGCGTACCCTACCGCTACGCCAGGAGGCACCGAGGCCATGACCACGGACACCTGGCCCCAAACAAACCACTGGAGCAACGCTGTAGTCTCCGCCGGGGTGACTCCCATACCCAACAGCGCGAGAGCCAAACTCTGCAATGACTCGGACAAGGGCAACCCTACAGTCCAATTGATAGCCGCAAAGCCTCGTATCTTGGCCGCAACGTGCTCCGGTACAGACTTGGCGTGTGGCGTCGACGCGATTCCCTTCACAAGCTCACTGAGCGCGGAACCAACCCGCGCAGCCGACGCCGTGACCCGAAACCCATTTGGGTCATCGGGCACACGATCAGCAAGATGCGCAAGGATATCCGACGCACCAACAGTACGCATCCCTGCGACATGGTTTTTCGTGCTCGCGTCACGTCGCCGCATTTCAGCGCGTCCTTTTCTTCCGCCGATAGCTCGGCTTGCCGCTCGACTTCTCGACAACAACCCTCACCACAATCGGTGGTGGCCTCTTGATGCTGCTACTCTTCTTTTTGAACCGCATCCGATTTCTCACAATCCCGCCGCAGCGTTGCGTGTTTCGAGCAAAATTGGGTTCAGGTCCGAACCCTTCGGAGCCGACAGATCCCGCGCTTCCACAGGAGGCGCAAACGTACGATCTTCCACGAGCTGACTCGCCAACCAACCCGAAATCCCCAGATCGAGCGACCGATTGATCTGACGGGACCACTTACCAAGATCGACATCCTTGGGCTCGACACCGTCGAACACGATGTTAACCGGCATAAACACCGGAACCTCTACGATCTTGAACCACTTCTCGGGAGTCGGATTGCTCCCGCCGTACTTCGACGGCTCGGTCACGAAAGCGATCCCCTTGTCGGCTTTCACAAATCGAACCTGAAAACCCACAATGCGATCGAAACCTCCGCCCTTACGGAGCCAGGGCGGAACCACGCCGCGCTCGGCCACGTAGTTTTTAAACTGGTCAACCTTGCTTGCCACTAAACTTCTCCCTTCTCGCTTCGCCAGAGAGCAAATCAAACGACCTGCCACCCTCGCGAAGAACGTAATCGCCAACGGAAAGCTGACGATATTCAGATGTCACTGGAATATACGTGACCTCGGCAGGACCAACTATCACCACGGACTGAGCCAGTCCCAAAACCGGAATCACCAGAGCCGAACCAGCCGCAAGACGTTGGTTGACTTCAGGTTCCAGCTTCGTATCCTGCTGTTTACGTGTTTGATCGCCAATCCCACCGAGAACCGTTGCACCGACGCGAGCGCCAACTTCGCCGCCAACCGCAGAGCCAACCACAGCGCCCAGCTCTTTCGAGAGTAGCGCATCTTTGATCGGCTCTGCGATGGAATGCAACCAACCGCCCGCATCACTCCAATCTGGGGTCGTAGGCACGCACAGCCTAGAAGGTGGTGCTGGTACCCGACCCCGCGATTCCCAGGATGCCGCCCGCTTGCTGCGACAACACCATAAGCATCGCCGAACTCTCGTCCGACATGTTGACACCCAACATCGCCCAGTATTTCTCGCTGAGTTGAGTGCTCAGCAACTCAATCTCGCGAACACTCTCGTTCAGATCGGCGCGGATATAGTCGCCGAGCACATCGCCGAGTGTGTTGAGAACATACTTCAGCCGCTGAACGACCTGCGGCAGATTGATCCCGTTTGCACCAGAACCGTCAAAGCTAACGCCGTCGCTGGCGACAACGGCAATGGACGTCGAATCAATGGTCAGATGCTTGAGCGAGCGATCCTTCGCCAGCGTAGTTGACCCAGGCTCTTCATCCAGCCGGGCGAGAATCGCCCTGCCGAGGTCCACCTTCACCTTGTACGTCCCCAGGCACACCTGGGCCTTGTTGAGAAACTGGATCAGCGTAAACTGGCCCAACATGCCCATCCGGCCAGGGTTCTCCGAGTTCACACGACGATCCGCAAGAAGGTTCTTTCCCTCATCTTCGTTGTAGTATTCCATTATCTTTGTTCTTCGCTCCGTTGTTTTCTGTCACCAAGGACACATCGAACCCTATAGGACGTTCGGATTTTGTCAAGCACTTTTTCGCACAACGCGAGCGATTTCTTCGTCCGAGAAGATATCAGGCTCGAACGCTACGAGTTCCTCGTACTCCAGAAACACGTCAACCAACGCCGCATCCAGACCACGGATGATAACGGGTTGACCGTCAAACATGAGGGCAACAGCCCAGGCACGAGCACCCGCCGCTGCTCTGCGGTGCCAGGGCAAGCGGACCCACATCACAGCCGCGGTCCGGTCGTGAGAGCCACGGGCCCGTCGGGCCGCGAGCGACCAAAGATGGGCGCAAAACGACAATTCGCTATCCATCATCCTACTCCTTAGTCCCAGTGAGCACCAATTGTTGCTGTCGAAACAAAGCAGGGGACCAACGGTGCAGAGTAGCCGCCGGAGGCCGCGCGTAGTGTACCAGCAACGGCCAGCGGCTCAATTCATAGCCCAGCATGCGGGCAAAAGTCGCAAGAGCGAACGCCGCATCCACATTCCCATCGACGGGAACAGGCTCAACCCCACGAAACATCGAGTTGTAAGCCGATGATATGGACCGCGCCATATTATCGCGACCTGAGGGCTCGCTCCGCTGCGTCTCTCCGTCAAGGCCACAGGGCACGCCAGACGGCAGGCTCACGAAGTAGGACCAAGTGACTTTGTGCATGGACAAATCCGCTGCACCAGTGAATGCGCGCCGTGCCAGGCGCTCTTGACACTCCGCCCTAAGGAACGCCATCGCCATACCATGCGCATCATAGATTCGAAGTACAACTTCGTCCTTCTCGACGGCTTTCCCAGACCGCCGAGTCTTGCGGTACAACCTATAGTCAGTCGTACCCGACACAGAAGTGATCCGACCAGGTACATTAGACTTATGCACTATGCCAGGCTCGAAAAGCCCGACAGACGCACACGGTTCGAGCAACGACTCTCGCGTCGCACGGTCCCCACGAAACGAGTACTCTTGCAAACCGCGAAGATCAACACCCACCGCCGCGAACTGCATTGCCCAATCCAGCCGAGGCACGGTGATCCGATAGTCGCCCGCCATGAGTGCGAGGCTGTCCACGACTTGGCGCTGTACGGACAGCGGATGCTGACGCAACTGCTCCGCCCCCAAGTCTAGCGACACACCCGCCGGGCCAAATTTGACCCGGGCGAATGTCTCCCAAAATGGGCCAGAGGGCCCACGGCACACAAAGTGTAAGCGACGCGCCTTTTCATCGTAACGATAGCCGTCGCGCACCACTAGCGCCTCAAAGTCGGGCCTCGTCACGAGGAGAAGCAGCGTGATCGAATCCCACCGCAGCTCTAACGGCTGAGGATATGTCCGCGTCCTGTCGGTTCCCATGAGTTCACCTCGTTCCTTTATTGCGCCGTAGGCGCGGCTTACGCACCCCACAGCGCACGCCATGGGGCCCCCTAACTCTTACGAGTTATAACGTGTTACAACACGTTCAAGGTCGGCTGCGCGCCCAATTCCAGGGACGCCTCAGTCCTTCCGAGGACGCTGATCACCTTGCCAAAGCAAGCACCATCGCCCTCACCAAAGGCAGCAAGTGCTTCTAATTTTTTATTGCTCTGTTGTAGTTTTGTGGACATCAATCACTCCTTAGACCAGGAGTAAGCCACAAGAGGAGGGGGAATGTCAAGCGGTATTTTTAAAAAAAAGCACAGCGACGAGAAGCGAGGGCTTCATGGGGCGTCGCCCCAAACCCCACCCCTCGCCGCCGGGGAGGCTCCCCCCCTGCATCACTCAGACAATTGTTCCACGTGGAACAATTTCTAAAACGCGGCGCAGGGTAGCGGAGGAACATCTGTCTCTT
>DMNR01000299.1:0-1742 GCA_003452655.1 Actinomycetota bacterium
GGCAACACGGTGGGGATCTGCGGTGCGGGCGATGCGGGCGAGCTAGTGACTAGCGAGCCACTCGTCGTTGAACGCCTTCTCCTTCACGAAGTTCTCGCCGGTCTCGTCGAACATGATCCCCTCAAGCTTCTTGCCGAGCAGGGGAATCGACACCTTGATGTCGAAGTCAGACGTCCAGGTACATCCCCCAGCAGTTGGAGTGACTGTCATCGTTCCTTCAGTCCCGCCAGGTGCTCCCTTTGTGGTGATCGAAATCTGACAGGTCAGATCGTCGCCGGACTTGGACCAGTTCTCCGTCTGCGTCACTTCAGCGGTCTCACCGATGATCTTCTTCGCGGCGGCGGGCAAGTTGGCCGCAACTTCGCGAACAGATGAAACCGTCAGCGCATCGTCACTGACATTGAAGGTCTTCCACTGCAGGTTCGATGCGCCAAGCTCTGTGTACTTGCCTTCCCAGTAGGCCTGCTGCGACAGCATCTCCCACACCTGCGCCGGAGTACCCGCGTACGAATCCACATTGTTGAACTTCTTGCTCATTTCATCCTCCAGATTGGTTGAAGCTCGTGCGTGACTGCTGGCTTAGTCCGACGGCGCACCTTCGACGATCTCGGCGTACATGTCGTTGAATCCCTCGTAGAACAGTTCGCTGAGTCGATTGAGGTCTGGGACAAGTGTCTTGTCGGCGCCGAACCCGACCGTCACTTTGCCGTTGTAGCTGAAGATGCAGATCGTCATCGGTTGATCGCCTGAACATGGCGCCCACCCGAGCACCCCGTCTACCAACGTCCCGGCCAACGTCATGGGAGCGCGCGGACCTGGGACATTGGTCAAGACGCCGACCGCCTTGTTCGCGAAGTAGTTCGTCAGCCCCACGGCCAACGGGCTCGGCGCATTTGCGATACCTCGCTGCAGTCCAAACGTCACCAACGCCTCGTCGCTGCTCTTTATCCGCTCCATGCGCTCATGCATGTTTGCCAAGCATTCCGCGAAGTCAGTAATTCCAATCGGCATCCGCAAGACGACGAGTGCGAAGTGATTGCCCAACTCTTTAGGAACGCCAGGCTCCACCGGCTGGATGCTGACCGGAACCATCCAGATCAGCTCATCCGTGCGATCGTCCCCATTCTCGTTCAGATAGCGCGTCAGACCGATTGCGACCGCGCTGATCATCACATCATTGACGGTCGTCCCTGTAGCTCTGCCAATCGCCTTCACATCATCGAGTTCGATGATCGGTGCCCAATCGGCATCCTTGTGTCGCTGAGGAGTGCCGCTCCACACAGTCTTCACGCTGGTCCCGGAAAGCAGATACTTGCCCGGGATCGTTGCATCATTGGCAACCCGATTGTCCGATGAGCTCACAAGTTGGTTCACGTCCATCAGACGTTCCGGGAACCTCAGCGCCTGAGTGCCAATCGCGAAGATGCTCTTGCAGTCATCAACGACGCTTGATGCGGCTTCAACGGGATCACCCGTGACGGCACGCACCACAACGTCACGAGCGGACGAGGCAACGCCACCAACACGTCGAACCGTCGCGGTGCCGAAGTCCGCCAGATCCGACAACGTCTCCTTGGCAACCGAGGCCACCACCTGCACCGGCGTGCTGGGGTGAGTGAACGGGCGACCAACGGCCGTCACGTCCGACGGGTCAAGATCACACAGACCCATGACGGCTTGCGTCAGCCGGATGCCGTCGGCGATCGCATGGTGGAATCGAGCGAGCACAGCCGCACCAACTG
>DMNR01000299.1:1830-2811 GCA_003452655.1 Actinomycetota bacterium
GCTCGAGAGCGAAACACCGGGAATTGATCGACGAGGCGGGTGGCGATCACCTTTTCAACTTCAGACCAGTCAGGCACCGTACGAAACCACATAACGGTGTCGATCACCATGAGGTTGTTGGGCCGATCCATCGTCAGCCACAGCGCATCCTGGCTCGTCATCGGTGTTGACACCATCGAGCCTCCAATGCAGTGGACGTTCCGGTTCCAGCCTCCCCCTGTCGGTCGGCAAGTGCAAGTCGAAACCACCCTGCGCAGATTTGGCAAACAAGCAGTCGGATTGCGCCTAGTCTGAGTGCGTGAGCTACCCAAGGAAGACCGTCGGACCCGCGACCCTCATCACGCTGACACTCGCAGCAGGTGGCCTTGTGACGACCTCGTCCGCCAGCGCCCAGAGCATTGCGACAATCGGTGCAACCGTGGCTGTTTCTGCCGATCGCGCCGCCGCGCCAAGGCCTCCCATCGTCTACGACCCGATCCCATTCGGGCAAAAGCGCAAGAACCAAATGGCGGCTTACGCCCAAAGGCATTACGGCGTCTACACGTCTAGCTTCGGAATCCCCAAGCAGGTCATCCTGCACTACACGGTGTCTCCGACGTACTCATCGACCTGGAACTGGATGGCTGCGAACTCAGCTGCCCCCGGCAACGCCGGGACGAAGAAGGAAAAGCCGGGCGCGTGTACTCACTTCGTGGTCGCGAAGAACGGCTCGATCTATCAGCTCGCTCCCCTGGACGTGATGTGTCGCCACGTTGTCGGCCTCAACAATCAGGCGATCGGTATTGAGTTTGTTGAGATGAAGAGCGCGCGCAACATTCTCCGACGCACGAAGCAGGCGCGTGCCGGACAAGCGCTCGTCCGATGGCTACAGAGCGAATACGGCATCGCCAAGCGTGATGTGATCGGCCATGCGATGGCGAACCGCTCCCGCTTCTTCTACGACAGACTGGGCTGGTTCAACGATCACGATGACTGGCCGAC
>DMNR01000299.1:2906-3524 GCA_003452655.1 Actinomycetota bacterium
CCAGCACGATCAGGAAGCTGCGCGCCGTCGAGTGCAAGACTCAGTGCACTTTCGGCGAGCATCACCGACGTCGCCTGGTAACCGGGATCACCACTAGCACCAATCCGCGATACAACCTTGGCGCCGGTGCTCGTTGTTGAGTGCACCTCGACCAGGAAGCGCCCGGCTCTTCGCTGCTCTTCTGACGGACCTTCGCCAGGATCCGGCAGCGTCCGATCAAGCACCGCCCGCATTGGCTTGATCCCCATCCCCAGCCAGGCGGCCCTCATGCCTGCACCCATCCCCAGCGCCATTAGCGGCGCAAGTGGGCCGCTGCCGAACGACGACACCTCCCGGTACGTGAATTCTGGTCCGTAAGCCCAGTTCTGCAGCGCGTTGGACCGGCGCACGATCTTGGTGTTGTAGTCGGCCATTACGAATGGTCCAATCCAACCCCCGAATTCGGTCGAGCGCGCCACCACAGCGGTGTCGCGGGGTTGATCACGGGTCGGCTCGTTCGAACGATCGGGGCTCAGCGCGAACTTGTCGTTGATGACCGTCCGAAGTTGGGGGTCGGCCTTGACCACATCGACCGTCGTTCGCATTGAATCGATAGTGCCGCCACTGAACCCGCCCTTC
>DMNR01000299.1:3733-3863 GCA_003452655.1 Actinomycetota bacterium
GCCGCCACTGAACCCGCCCTTCATAGCAACCACGACCAACGTTGTGTCAGTCAGATGCCCGAGCCCACGATCCCGTGCATGCTCGTACGCAAGCAGGACGCCCAAATCGCTTGGGATGGAATCGAATCCG
>DMNR01000398.1 GCA_003452655.1 Actinomycetota bacterium
AGATGTGTATAAGAGACAGCCCTGGAACGTGCAGCTTTTCTGCGCTCACGCGCTAGAAATGCTGCACGTTAGATGGCGCGATCCAGGTGAACGGGTGAAAAGGACGTTAGTCCCTTCAGTAGAGCAGTCGGCCGGACGATAATTGCTCATGTAATCGACCAGCAGGTCGAAAGCACCGGGCGAAGAACCCACGCGGCGTACAACCCACGCAGAGGGTACGGCGATAGGGCCGGATGAACGCACGCTTGATCGCTTCGCCCGTTGTTTTGGCTGCCCCCGCCTTCGTGGTGGGGGCAGCCCCATTTCTGGGGTCAGTCCAACTCAGCAAGCCGGTCAATACTTAGCCGCGCGCCAACTGCGCACGACTCGGCGCAGAAGCGGATCCACCGAGCGACACCATCGGGCGTACCGCTCAAGTAAGCGCGAACCGCATCCACATATGCCGGACGGCCGATCGAATAAATCGCGGCGTCGGTCATGAGGAGCAGGTCAGGATCAAGCCCGCGTTGCGCCAACACGACACGTGATGCCGCCCGAGCGACCAAGGCGCTTCCCCACTCGAAAGGCCGCAGCGCGACGAGTTCACCGTGTACTACTGCGGCTTCGACCATTGCCGGGGCGGCAGATTCCGTCGTGGTCACCTGTGCCAGCCCCGCAAGGCGCACCTTCATCGATGCAACGTCGGGCAACGATTTGATCCGGAGCGGATCGTCCACCTCATCGGAGTCCCGAGGTCGACCCAGTCGATCAGGGTCAGCAACGACGTCTCGCGCAACGAGCGAATGCATCCGCGCCAACGACTGCATCGGCGCAACCGACCAAATACCGATCTGCTCAGGTAGCGACTGCTCGAGGCGCCAGACTCCGGCCGCGGCATGCCCGATCGGCGAGTCGTCGAACGCGTCACCTGTTGCCCAGGCTGTAAGGGCGATGTCGATCCCATCGATTGCCGCACTCGCACGCGCATTCTGGATCGCCACGTCCTTACGGAGGGCCGCACCCTTGGTTCGCAACGAGCGGTCCCAGAGCAGTGCGTCAACCCGTTCGCGCGCGCCCATGACCGACTCGGTGACCCCTGGAAGGTCCATCAACGGCAAGAGCAGATCAGCAGCCATCAGCCCGCGCTACTGTCGCGGTGCGCTGAGCTTTTGCAGCCCGGCCAGCACTGTCGGGTCCTGGGCATCCATCCAGTTCACCAAGTCCAGAGTCGAGATGAATCGCACGTTCGGATCGCGCTCGTGGGTGTCTTCGATGAAGCGACTCAGCGCATTCGTGTAGGCGTTACACACCCAGTCGTTCATGTGGTTGCCCAGGATCAGCGGCGCCCGGTTTCCGTTGTTCACGGCCTTCAATGCATTCGTGTAGGCGTTGTAGGTGTCGTCCTCAATCTGCTGGCACTTGTCCTTGGAAGCCGAGGTCTTCCCTGCGTTCTGGTTGGCGAGGAAGTTGTAGTCCATCGACAAGACACCAAACTTCATGCCTGCAACCTTGATCGCCTGCAGCGGGATGTTCCACAACCCATTCTTGACCTGCTTCGGCCACGTCAGAGAGCCACCGCCAGACGTGTCGTACCGATATCCAGCCTCCTTGAACGCTTTGAACATGGCGGGTCGGTTGCCCTCCAGGCAAGGAGTCCTGCCGCCCTTGACGACACTTGAGTTAAACGGCAATGGCCCCGCGTCTGCTGCCTGAGGATTGAACGCGCGCCAGTTGTCCATGATGGTGTTGAACTGGTTGATCTCGCTGGTCCAGTCCGCGGCACTCCAACTACCGACGCCACCGGCGCCACAGAAGTGCCCGTTGTAGTGCGTACCGATTTCGTGACCGGCGTTCCAGGCATCCGACAGTTTGTTGATTCGCGTCCCGATGATCGCCGGATCGCCGAAACCAATCGCCGACGTCCCACGCGGCTTCTTCGGTGGCGCGTAGTTCAACCGCGCCTTGTTGTCAGGCAGCAGGTAAACGCCAGAAACAAAGAATGAGAAACGGCCGTCCACCTTCTTCGCGACATCCAAGTAGTGCTGCATGACGCCGGATTTGCTCTCCACACCGCCATCGAACGAGATCACAACGAATTGCGGTGCCTGCTGCCCCGCGGAAAGCTTCTCGATTTCGAGTTCAGGCTGCGGCTCCGGCGGCGTCGTCACGCCGGAGGTATCACTGGCCTGGGAAGCCTTGCCGCTCGGACTCAGCTGCGCTTGGCCCTCAACAGGCCCGTTAGCCGACGCCGGATTCTGCTCGCTCCGGCTTGGCAAGATGAAGAGCACAAAGGCGATGACGACAAGTGCCGCCCCCACGAGCGCCAGCAGTGGCCGCTTATTCATTTTCCCTCCGCCCCCGATGCGAATGCCAGGATACTCACCCGCGGCGAGTTTCCCTTGCATTGCGCTATTCGGTCCGTTGCGCGTGAGACGAGGCGGGAACAGCCGCTAGCGTTCGGGTGGTGACTTCCGATCATCTTGAGAACCTACTGCACGAGAACCGCCACTTCCCGCCGACGCCCGAGTTTGCGGCGCAGGCGAATGCGAGCGTCGCGCTTTACGCCGAGGCCCAGGGCGACCGAATGGCATTCTGGGACGAGCAGGCCGGACGCCTCCGCTGGGACACAAAGTGGGACACGACTTGCGACTGGTCGAACGCACCCTTCGCGAAGTGGTTCGTCGGCGGACGCATCAACGTTGCAGTCAACTGCGTGGACCGTCACGTCGCCGACGGATTTGGCGACCAGGTCGCGATCCACTTCGAAGGGGAACCGGGCGATACCCGCGCGATCACGTACCGGGAACTCCAGGACGAGGTTAGCCAGGCCGCGAATGCCCTGACGTCACTCGGCATTGAAGCGGGCGACCGCGTCGCTATCTATCTGCCGATGATTCCCGAAGCCGTCATCTCGATGTTGGCCTGCGCACGAATTGGTGCACCGCACTCGGTGGTGTTCGGCGGCTTCAGCGCTGAAGCCCTGCGCAGTCGAATCGATGACGCCCAGGCGAAGCTGGTCATCACCTCCGACGGCGGCTACCGGCGTGGCTCGCCGTTCCCGCTCAAACCAGCCGTGGACGAAGCCGTCGCCGACGCACCTAGCGTCGAGAACGTCCTCGTGGTGCGACGCACAGGTGGCGAAGTCGTGTGGACGGACAAAGACATCTGGTGGCACGAACTTGTCGGACGCCAGTCGACGTCCCACGACCCGGAGTTCTTCGACAGCGAGCATCCACTGTTCATCCTCTACACATCCGGCACCACCGGTCAGCCAAAGGGGATCCTGCACACCTCCGGCGGTTACCTGACTCAGACCTCCTACACGCACAACGTCGTGTTCGACCACAAGCCCGGCAAGGACGTCTACTGGTGCACCGCAGATGTCGGCTGGATCACCGGACACAGCTACATCGTCTACGGACCGCTGGCGAACCGCGCTACTCAGGTGCTCTACGAAGGAACGCCTGACACGCCGCACAAGGGCCGTTGGTGGGAGATCATCGAGAAGTACCGTGTCTCGATCTTGTATACCGCTCCGACGGCGATCCGCACATTCGCCAAGTGGGGACGCGACATCCCCAATGAGTTCGACCTGACGTCGCTGCGCCTATTAGGAAGTGTCGGCGAGCCGATCAACCCCGCGGCGTGGATTTGGTATCGGAATGTCATCGGTGGAGATCGCTGCCCGATCGTCGACACGTGGTGGCAGACCGAAACTGGCGCCATCATGATCAGCCCACTTCCCGGCGTCACCAGCACCAAGCCAGGATCGGCGATGGATCCCATCCCGGGAATCAGCGCAGTCGTTGTCGACGACGACGGCAAGCGAGTCGGGCGCAGCGAGGGCGGCTACCTGATCCTCGACGAGCCATGGCCATCGATGCTGCGCGGGATCTGGGGAGATGACGAGCGCTACGTCGAGCAGTACTGGTCGCGCTGGCCGGATGTCTATTTTGCCGGGGACGGAGCCAAGTACGACCGCGAGGGACACATCTGGTTACTCGGACGCGTGGACGACGTGATGAACGTGTCCGGGCACCGAATCTCGACGGCTGAGGTTGAGTCCGCGCTGGTCTCGCACGATGCCATCGCCGAGGCAGCAGTCGTCGGCGCCAACGACGATACGACGGGGCAGGCAATCGTCGCATTCGTGATCCTGCGGGTGCATGCGGATGTGTCAGAAGGAACCGTCGAAAACATCAGGTCACACGTCGCCAAGGAGATCGGACCGATCGCCAAACCTAAGCGGGTGATGGTCGTCAACGAGCTGCCAAAGACACGGTCGGGGAAGATCATGCGCCGCCTCCTGCGCGACGTAGCGGAGAACCGATCTCTCGGCGATGTCTCCACGCTGGCCGATCCGAATGTCATGGCATTGATCTCTGACGGCCTAAACGGCGCCTCCGCCGACGACGAC
>DMNR01000399.1 GCA_003452655.1 Actinomycetota bacterium
AGCTGCCCGTGTCCGCGGGACGATCGGTGGCGACGTCGCCCGTGGCACCGACATCTACGGTCAGCCGGGCGTCCAGCGCGAGGTATATGCGTTGCGGGGGGTGGCACGGCCTGGGAACTCTGGGGGACCACTTCTGACCAGCGACGGTGAGGTGGCCGGTGTTGTCTACGCACAAGCGCAGGCAGATCCGCAGATGGCTTTTGCGCTGACGTCGAACCAGGTTGCGGCTGCCATCTCCGCGGGCAGGAGTGCCACACGGGAGGTTTCCACCGGCGGTTGTTCACGCACCTAACGCGGCATGTCCGTCCGTGGGTCGAGGGTCGTTCCATGGCTCTTCGCTCGCCAGCCAATCAAGAATGAGCTGGTGTGTTTGAGCGGGCGCTTCTTCATGCGGGAAGTGGCCAACGTTCGGCATCGCACGCCACGCATAGGGGCCGATTGCGAAGCGGTTCGAACCCAGCGCGGACCTTGGCAACACGCTTCGATCGATAGCGCCATGGATCTGAAGCACCGGGCGCACGACTGGGTTCGCGATCATGTCGGCCTTGAAACGGCGGCCGTCCGCGCGCGGGATCGAGCGGAATGCCCACCGAAAGTACTCAAGTGAACAGTGCGCAGTGGCGTTAACTTCGAATGCTGCGCGGAAGTGCGCGGCGGTATCAGGATCAGGCCACGCTGGATCGCCGGACCAAGTCCGCAGGTACGTCTCGATTCGTTCAGCGTTGTTAGCGGTGAGCTGGCGTTCTGGGATGAGCGGCCGCTGGAATCCGATGACGTAGCTCATCGCGGCGAGTTGTGCTCGGTCACCAAGTATTGCTTCGCGCATCCGAACCGGATGAGGAGCGGAGATCGCGACGAGGCGGTTCACGGACTCCGGCTCGAGGGCGGCTGCGGTCCAGCCCAGGATTCCGCCCATACCGTGACCGATGACTGTTGCGTCGGGGTCTCCGAGGCTGCGGATGATTGCGGCAACGTCTTTCGACAGTGTGAACATGTCGTAGCCACGAGGTGGGTGGTCGCTACCGCCGTATCCTCGAAGGTCGACAGCGGCGACCCGGTATCCCGCGTCGGCGAGCGTGGGGATCAAGGCCCGCCACGTCCACCAGTAGGTAGGGAAGCCGTGCAGCAGAACGACAAGCGGGCCGTCTCCGGCCGTTACTGCGTGGAAGCGGGCCCCGTTGGCCGCGATGTCTCGATGGGTCCAGGGACCGGCTACCGCAACTGCCTCTTCCGGGGAATAGTCGGTCATAGCGGTGGAAGCTTCAGCTCCCAGCGATCGTTGCGCGCGCCTGATCGGAGAAGGTCTTCTTCGTGATTTCCATCTGCTCGACCGCGCGCTCCGGGCCCTTGACCTTCTTCGCATGACCCCGGCCGACGACGAGCAGGATCAGCCCGATGATGAACAGCACGAGCGTCACGATTCCGAATCCTGCCCACACCGGCAGACCCAGTTGAACGAGCACGTAGGCGATCGTGACGAGTAGGAAGATTCCACCCATGCCGATCATGGCGATTGCGAATGCGATCAGTCCAAACGCAGCGCCAGCCTGTTGGGCGCTCTGGCGAATTTCGGCCTTCGCGAGTTCAACCTGGGCAGAAACAAGTGCCGAGGCATTGTCAGCAACAGTGAGAACCAGTTCGCGGACGCTCGGGTCCACCTTGCCGTTCGGATCGATGTGGGGGCTTGTCATGGCGTAAGGCTAGCCCGAGTTGGCGTCGTGATGGCGACCACGGCGCACTAGCGCGATCGAAGCCAGCGCCGCGGAAACAACCGAGGCAGTCAATACGGCGAGCTTGGCGTCGGTCATGAGGGTCGCCGACTCCTCAAATGCGAGCTCCGTGATGAGTAAAGAAACGGTGAATCCGACGCCCGCCACAATGCCAACAGCCGAGATGTCTCGCCAGGACAACACGTCGACGAGCTGGACCCCGCGGAATCGGGTGACCACCCAGGCGCCACCGACGACTCCGATCGGCTTGCCGATGACTAGTCCCACCAAGATCCCGAGTGCGAGTGGTTCGGTGAGAGCTTCGAGAGGTTGGACTCCGGCGAGGCTGACTCCCGCCGCGAAGAATGCGAAAAGCGGAACACAGACCCCGGCCGACAACGGGTGGAAGCGATGTTGCAGGCGTTCCGCCGGAGCGGCTTCTTCGCCGGGGTCCGGCTTCACGCGGGTGAGCAGACCCAGTGCAATTCCGGCGACTGTGGCATGGACGCCAGACTGGTGAACCAGCAGCCAGATGGCGATTGCGAGCGGAACATAGATCCAAGGTGACCGGACCCGGCGGTACTGCAGATAGGCGTAGGCNNCCAGCGGGTGCTGTCGCGTTGATGGCGAAGAACAGCAGGGCGGGGATGATCATTCCGCCAAGGGCGGCGGCGACTGGAACCAACGCAGTCGACACAGTGCGCAATGACCCGAGCACCAGTTCGTATTTGAGTTCGAGACCAGCAACGAAAAAGAAGACCGCGAGCAGTGCATCAGCGGCCCAGTCACCGAGCGTGAGGTTCAGATGTAGTGCTGCCGGACCGACCTCAAAGTTGACGAGGCTTTCATATGCCGCCGACCAGGGGGAGTTGGCCCAGATCAACGCGATCGCCGCCGCGATCAGCAGGATGACGCCGCCGACTGTTTCGTCCCGCAGTGCGGAAAGAACAACCTTGGTGGGCTTCGCCATGGTCATATCTGACCAGGTTTGTTCCAGGCGCGCCCGCCAGATTGGCCGTTCGCCCAGGATTGTGGCGGTTAGCTGCCCTGGAGGGCTAGCTAACCGCCACAATCCTGGGCG
>DMNR01000023.1:0-2458 GCA_003452655.1 Actinomycetota bacterium
GTCCGTCGTGTTGCCGCAATGGCAAGCGCGCTGAGGACCTCGCTTGCACCGTTTTCCAACTGAGTCGCCGCCAACGCGTTGAGTGCTGAGTCTGTACCGACCTCGATGCGTTCCTCGGTCTGTGCGAGTGCTCCAGTATCGATGATGAGATCGCGCAGGCGATTGACGTCGTCTTGAGTGAGGTACGGATCGCCGAGGCCAGCGGTAAGCGCTTCCGTTTGTGCGGAGTTAGCTCGTTCAAATGCGCAGGCAATCAGGTAGGTTTGCTTTCCCTCGCGTAAGTCATCTCCGGCCGGCTTGCCCGTGGTTTGCGGATCGCCGAAGACTCCAAGCACGTCGTCGCGAAGTTGGAAGGCTTCACCGAGTGGGAGGCCGAAGTCCGAAAGTGCGGCGATCAGTTCTTCTGGAGCGCCTGCCAGGGTCGCGCCGATGTGCAGTGGTCGTTCCACGGTGTATTTCGCAGACTTGTACCGGGCGACGAGCAGGGCCCGATCAGCGTCGATGTCTGCCCGCGCCTGTTCGACTACGTCCAAGTATTGCCCGGCCATTAGTTCTGTCCGAGTGATGTCGAAGATGGACTTGGTTCGAATCAGTGCCTCGGCCGACAATCCAGATTCGAATAGCAGCTGATCGGACCATGACAAGCAAAGGTCGCCAAGCAGGATTGCGCCCGCGACCCCGAATTCCTCAGCTGACCCTCGCCAACCCGATTTCGCGTGCAGCGCTTCGAGGCTTCGATGGATTGACGGTGCTCCGCGGCGAGTGTCCGATCCATCCATCACGTCGTCATGAATGAGCGCACAGGCCTGCAGTAATTCCAACGAGGCCGCGGCCCGAATCATTGCCTGATCGTCGGTTCCGCCTGCGGCTCGCCACCCCCACCATGCCAGTACTGGGCGCAACCGCTTTCCGCCACTGGTAAACGCAGTGAGCAGTTCGTGCAGCACGACCACATCTGAGCTGATTGCCTTCAGCGAGGGCAACTGGCTCACCACGTACTCCGAGAGCGTGAGCGACACCCTTGCCCGCACGTCCTCGACGTCGAAGGGGGATTCTGGTGTCGTCACACCGCCACTGTATGAGGTCTTGTCTGCACTCGGGACACGGCGGCAGGCGGTGGTGTGAGGCCCGACACTCGCTGGGGCATTACTCTGCGTCTATGTCAGTTCGTGTCGGTGATTTACTGAAGACCGGGTCCCAGTCGTTTTCGTTTGAATTCTTCCCACCCAAGACGGATGCAGGGGAGGAGGCGCTGTGGTCGGCACTTGGTGAGCTTGAGCCGCTTGCGCCGACTTTTGTGTCAGTCACCTATGGCGCAGGTGGCACGACCCGTGACCGAACGGTGGCAATTACTGGTCGAATCGCCCGCCAAACCTCGATGGTCCCTGTCGGGCACTTGACGTGCGTCGGTGCCACAGTTGACGAATTGCGTGCAGTGGTCACCGAATACGGCGATGCCGGAGTTCACAACGTGCTCGCCCTGCGCGGCGATCCCCCAGGTGGGCCAGGCGGAGAGTGGGTTGCCCATGAGGGCGGCCTGAATTACGCCAGCGAACTGGTTTCACTCGTGCGAGACGGTGGCGACTTCTGCGTGGGGGTCGCGGCTTTCCCCGATCCGCACCCGGCGTCGGGCTCACACGAAGTTGATGTCCAGGTGCTCAAGGCGAAACAAGAAGCAGGCGCCGAGTTCGCGATTTCGCAGTTCTTCTTCAAGTCGGAGTCGTACTTTGACCTGCTCGCCCGTGCCCGCTCGATCGGTGTCGAGATTCCGATCATTCCGGGCATCATGCCCGTCACCAACCTCGCGCAGATCACGCGGTTCGCTGCGCTTTCGGGTGCGGACTTCCCTGCCGAAATTGCCGCCGAGTTTGCCGCTGTCGATGAAGCGGACGTCCGCGCCCTCGGAATCGAGAAGGCGAGCCAGTTGTGTCGCGAACTACTGGACGGGGGAGCTCCCGGCCTGCACTTTTACACGCTGAACCGTTCGACGGCGACCCGCGAGATCTACGCGCACCTTGGGCTCGGCGCATCCGCCTGAAAGCAAAGACGGAGATGAGACGTCAATGACCGAAGGCCCAGAACTTGGCGGTGGACGGCCCATCGATACGCTCGATGGCTACTTCACTCGCTGGTCGCAACTGCACGGTGGGGTAGACCCGCGGGGCTCATGGTTGATCCGTGGTTGGCTCACGTTGGCGTACCGCTGTGCCAAACCGTTGACCGCAGTTGGGCTTTCACCAAATGGCGTCACCGTACTTGGTGTCCTGGTTGCTGCCGTCGTTCCGCTGCTGGCCTGGCTCGGAGTCGAGCACGCAAATTCCATTTGGCTATGGGCGGCATTGATCGTGACCGTTTTGACCGGACTGCTCGACAACCTCGATGGTGCAGTTGCGGTCATTAGTGGTCGGACGTCGCGAGCAGGTTATGTCCTGGATTCAGTGGCCGATCGGTTCAGCGA
>DMNR01000023.1:2561-2767 GCA_003452655.1 Actinomycetota bacterium
GTCTTCATCGGCTTCGTGCAGGAATACGCCCGCGCTCGGGCGGCGGCCGCCAGGGTCAGTGAAATTGGTGTCGTCAGCATTTCGGAACGACCAACTCGGATAGTCATCGTGGCGGTATTTCTCGGTCTGTGTGCCCTTGCCCCGTATGGCATTTCGGTCACCACGTGGGCCACATATGGGGCGTGGCTCGCGTTCGCGGTTGCGGT
>DMNR01000446.1:0-2278 GCA_003452655.1 Actinomycetota bacterium
AGATGTGTATAAGAGACAGGGCAACTGCCGCAGCAAGCCCTAGCTAGCTAGCAGCCCGCGCTGCGCTGCGACAGCAGCGACGCCACCGGACTGGTCCAAGCTCGGCGCCGGTGGCTGGCATGCGCCCGCGGAGTCCACCTCCAAGAAAACGAGAAGCGTCGGGCGCGATTCTGGCATACTGCGGCGCGAGGCGAGTGATGCGCGCAGCCGAACGAACCACGAAGCAGGCGGGCGGGAGTGGTGCCAGGCAACCATCGACGGGACTTTCTGTGCTGGATCTATTCGCCGGAGCCGGAGGAATCTCCGAAGGTTTTCGCCAAGCTGGGTTCGCGGTTGTCGGGGGATCTGACAGCGACCCAGACGCGACGGCGACCTACGCGCTGAATTTTCCTGAGGCCACCAGCATCACGGGTGACATCCGAACGCCCGAAATCAAGGAGCAGATTCTCGACGTGGCCCGAAGCGCATCGGTCCTCGTCGGTGGGCCGCCCTGTCAGGCGTTCTCACAAATGCGCAACCATACGCGGCTCATCGAGGACCCGAGAAACGCTCTATACCGCGAGTTCGTAGACGTACTGCGGCGCGCTTCACCGATGGCGTTCCTGATGGAGAACGTCACCGGAATCGATCAGATGGGGGTTCGCGAGCAGATCGCCTCCGATCTGGGCCTGGATGGAGAGTATTTGGTTAGTCCTCAGATCTTGGACGCCGCAGACTTCGGCGTGCCTCAGACACGTAAGCGACTCCTGTTCATCGGCGTGCGAGCATCTCTCGACGTCTCACCTCCCCAACTCCAAGGAACTGGCGCAACCGATGCTGTGACGCTCGTTCGACTCGCCGGGTCCCATCGACCGCGGTATCAGATTGTAGTACAAGACAGTCTCTTGTGTGTTCGCGTAGCGGACGCGTTGGCTGATCCCAAGAATACATCGGTTGTCACCGCAGCCGACGCCCTCTCCGACCTTGCAGGACTCCCAGTTGGAAACCGCGACGACGAGATTGCCTACGCTGGCCTGCCAGAAGCCGAGTCCGCCTATCAACGCCAGATGCGCGCGGGCGCCTCAAGTACTCTGAGCAATGTTCAGGTGCCTCGGATCAATGAGGACACGATGTTGCGCCTGCGCGCGATTCCGAAGGGCGGCAATCACCGCGACCTCTCCGATGACGGCCTCGATCGTTACATTACCGGGCAGCGTTGGGGACAGGACAATGGCACAGGCCGTCTATCCCGCCGTCATTTCTACGCATATCGCAGGCTCCACCCTGGTATCTGGGCTTGGACCTTGAATACCAAGGGCGACTCGGTTTACCACTACGACCAGCCTCGCGCCCTCTCGGTCCGCGAGTTCGCACGCCTTCAGTCCTTCCCTGATCGGTTTACCTTCACAACCGACCCCCGCCGGGGTATGATCGAAGGGCGTCACGATGGTGGCCCGGCTCACTCGCGTTACCGTCAAGCAGGAAACGCAGTACCACCGCTACTTGCAAGAGCCGTTGCGTCCGCCCTCGCCGCAACGCTCGCAGACGTACGTGGACGCCAAGTGCTCCAAGCGAGGACTGCATGACGGAGAGCCTGCGTGTCAAAGGCGACGAAGAAAGAAGCCAACGAGGAGATTGTCACTGCTGCGTTCGGTCAAAAAAACCGTGTGCGCCTGTTAGATGAGTATTTCACCTCCCGTCCAGTCCCCACGACGGCGGCAACGGCTTGGTCGCACGTTTACCAGCTCCTCTTGTGGACCGACCTGACGACGGGGCTCGCGCACTGCTACGAGAGCGACAAGACTCAGCCCGGCAAGCCGTGGTACGGACGCTCGTTAGCATTTCATAGCTGGCTCGCCAGTGCCTTCAACACGCTACCGAGTAAGGTTAGCGAGCGAATCGACTGGATGTTTCAGAAGGCAGCCCGGGCACTGGCCGCTGAAGTACTTCATAAAGCAAAGGCGATGTCGGCTGTCGCTTCGCGGCAGTGGCAGCCCTTTGCGGGCAAAGGCTTTCCTTCCCCCGGCGAGGATCCCGAGCTCGTGGTCATTATCAAGGAAGTCCTCGGCGATCATTTTGCCTCCGAACCATCACCGGAGAAGTGGCGCGAACTGGTACAGCGCATTCGTCAGTACCTCACGCTCGACAACAAGCGAAAGAATTTACTCGGGGAAGGCTTCGAGGACGTACTTGGAACGTTGGTTGAGCGCTCGTGTCCGCAAAGCGTGAAAGTGCACGTACGTCGTTTGCTCCCCGAATTGCCGGGCTTCAGCCCCATGAAGAAGAACGACAAGCCCAA
>DMNR01000446.1:2386-3025 GCA_003452655.1 Actinomycetota bacterium
GATTTTACGGAGTACGTCACTGCCAACTCAGACAACAAACCCTTTGAGTACGTGTTTGTCACGAACGAATTTGATCCGGCTCGGCTGATGCGGGCCTGCGAGAAATTCGCGGCTAACGCCCTGATGTTCTCGCACGTCGTTCATATCAACACGGATGCGTTACGTGCTACCTATGGCCAGGCTCAAGAGGAATCGATGAAGAAAGTGCTTGGCTTCATCGACGACGGGCGCCTGATCAGCCTCGAGGGGTGGCTCGGGATGTTGGCCAAGTGACGCGCCGGCCACCGTGTGTCAGGCCGTGCTTGAGGGCGCCCCCCCTCGCTGACCTCCGGCGCGCATGTTCATGGCCGAAGCGCATCTGCGGCGCGGCGGGGGCCAGTTGGCCCGCGCCGCTCAGCGCAGCGACAGCAGCTCGACCTCGAACACCAGCGTCGCGTAGGCCGGGATGAGCCCCGGATAGCCCGCCGCCCCGTAGCCGAGCCGCGACGGGATCGTCAGCTTGCGCAGCCCGCCGATCCGCATCCCCGCGACGCCCTGGTCCCAGCCCGCGATCACCTCGCCCGCCCCGAGGCGAAACCCGAACGGCTCGCCGCGGTCGCGCGACGAGTCGAACTTCTTGCCGTCGGTCAGCGTGCCCAC
>DMNR01000258.1:0-4322 GCA_003452655.1 Actinomycetota bacterium
CTCCGGGTGGGCTCGACCAGGGGTGCAGATGAAGTCGGGGCAGCGGCAGTGACCGATGTTGACGGGCTCGCTGTCATGCCGCCTCCGACAGCGGCCAACCCAACCAGAGCGAAGAAGCCAACAACGAGAACTCCACCGACAGCGACAACAGGCCAGAACCAAGGCTTCTTGGTCACGCTTGTCTCTGGGTGCGATTCTGAGGGATCAACCGGTGCCGCGTAGGTGGCCGGTGCCACGGCTGTTGATGCGTCAACCCATTCTGTGCCGTTCCACCTCAGCCAGCGGGTCCCGTCCCAGTGAAGATTTGGGTCATTCGTCATAGTCCGAACGATCCTCCTTTTGATCATCAGATGTCGTTCGCTTCTGGCACTCGGGTGAACCGCGCGTGCATGCACACGAATCGGCTCGCACCGTGGGACCCAATCCCGACGGGTCTGCAACTGTCTGTCTGCAACCCTCTGTGTCAACGTCAGGTGAGACAGAGGGGTGACGCTTGGCCAGGCCTGCTGAATGCCAGGAGAAACGAACACCGCGATCACGCGACCGTGAGCGTGAAGCAGGCGTGACGAGGACTCGCGTTAAGCCCACGAACCAGTTTCCACTGGCCTACGTAAGTGGCATCAAAGAGTCCACAGCCTTGGTTCATGTATGCGGACTCCTCGGCGATCTTGTGTCGCGCTGCGGGGCAGTACAACTCAACTGGCCAAGGCCCCTTCGGTTTCGACACATCGAAGCTCAGATCCTTGTACGGAATCATCTGGTAGTAGCCATCGCGGATAGCGAAGCTTGTGTTTCCGTAGCGGGCGTCATTGGTGACGGTGAGGCTCTTTCCCGGATTGACAAGGGTGGTCCCGAAGAAGCTGTCCGATGACTTGTTTTTGACCAACGTCAGCGAAATCGTGTTCGGCGGTTCCCGGTCGGCTTGGTCGTTCTCCCAGAGGGGGAACGTCGCGGAGTTCTTCATCTTGGGGCGGCCTTGGGAATCCAACTCCTGCGTCTTACCTTCTGCGTCGGGCATGGGGCGGATAATCGTGCCGGCGGGCCTGTTGAGCGCCATTTCAATGTTCGCCGCTAGCGCGCGTTGACCCCAATAGTTGGGGTGGAACGGATTCTGCTTCTTATGCCAGTCCGAGCCCTTGTAGTCGCCGTAGTCGAACGTCGTGACCCATTCCGTTTTGCGCCCGTTGTTGTCTTGCCAGTGTCGCCCGCTCAATGCCTCGCCGCATCGCACTGTCCAAGTGCAGGAGGATCGTCGCGTCGATGTAGTCCACGTCTTCGTCCTTGACGGGCAGGCCGTAGTAGTCCTGACGGCTCCAGCCATGTTCGGACACCTTCATCTTCTTTGCGGTTGGAACGATCTGTGGCGGCATCTGATAAATGATCTTCCAAGACCCGGGCTGCTTTCCGGCGTCAAGGTGGGTCAGAAGCTGGTGGAGGTGCGCCGGGCAGATATGCCCGACTCGCAGGAATGGCCGGGAGGGCACGGGACGTAGACAAGGTTCTCCATGCGCGAACCGATTAGGCATCACCCTCGTGAGTAACCCTGCGTTTGTGGCTACGTCCCGACTTGTGGTTCATCCATTTGTTTCAACGACTTAACGAAGATCGAACTGACCGCGACTGCGAAGACGGCGCAAGCCATCAGGAGGAAGGCTGAGTCGACACCCAGATTCTGAATTAGCGGGCCGATAATGAAGTAAGTCAACGGTCCGCCTATGTGGTCTGTAGCCACAATCAGTCCAACGACCCGACCGCGCATGTTGTCGGGCGCGCGTTCCTGCATTTCGGTGTTGACGAGCGGCCCGATAGGTCCGTAGGCAAATCCTGCGATCACACAGAGAGCCACAAGGATCGGAAACGGCGGGAGCAACGCCATTCCCAAAACCGCGGCGGTGCTAATGAGTAGCGACCCGACATACATCGGTCGGCGCCGAAACCGCGAACCGAACGCGACGAAAGCTAGGGTGCCCGCCACTCCCCCGAGACCCAACGCGACCACAGTGATGCCGAGCTTCTCCGGCGCATCGATCATCTGGAAGTACGTCGGCAGAACGATGCCTTCGATCGGCAACCAGAACCCCACGGTTACGGCGCCCAAGACCGCGATCGCCCGCAGAACTCGATTGCCCCAAAGAAAGTGGAGCCCTTCTTTCGTTGCAGGCCATACGGTCGCCAACCTAGGCTTGGCCTCAGGACGGCCAGACCCGGGAACCTGCACAAGCACCATCGACGTCATGGCGACCACGAACATCCCCGCCGGGATCCACAGCGCGGTTTCGCCGCCCCAAATGCCCAGCGCGAAGCCGCCCACTCCAGCTCCCACCAGGTAAGCAGCACTCCAAATTGCCTCGTGAATGCCATTCACTCGGTCAAGCGTCATGTTCGCTGTACGAGCCGCCTCAGGCAACATCGCTTCGCGAGCAGTGATACCCGCCGGGTCAACGACCGCTCCCAGGACAGAGAGGAGGACCAAGATCCCGAACGATAACCCGAAGAAGTAGCCCACGATTGGCACGAGAGCCACCGATGCCAACGAAATAGCGTCGGCCGCGATCGCGACCCGTCTCCGACCGAACATGTCGACACCGACACCGGAGAAGATTAACGAAACCAGCATCGGCAGAGTCGTGATTGCCGACATCACTCCCGCAGCTGTTGCGCTGCCTGTGATCTCAAGCGCCAGCCACGGGAACGCCACCATGACGACGCCATTGCCCAACCCGCTGGCAAGAGTCGACACCTCAAGAGCCACAAAGGGGACGAGCCTTCCGCTTTGCTTCAAGTCAGCATCCCGGGTTGACACACAGGCATTGTGGCGCAATAGCAGTGCTATTGCCCACGGACACAAAGATCCACTACTACTTGAGTCAACGCAAACGCTTAAGCAATCCGTCTCGGTTTGGCCCCCAACGATCGCGGAGAGACTGGAAGGACGCAATGGAACGAGGAGAGAGAAATGAAGTCCAGCAAGATCGTTAGCGTACTTGTCGTCGCAGCACTCGGCCTAGGCATCGGCGTCGCAGGCGTGGGTGCCACTCAGGCAACAACGACGTTTCCAGCCTCTAGCTCAAAGGCGCCGGAGCGAGACAACGTCGTCGAGAAGCTCAAGAACTACACCAATGCCGACGACGGCTGCAAGGGTTGGTTCACCAACGAGTCACGGTACACGTGGCAAGTAGAGGTCACCAACAAAGAGAATGGCGACGTGGTTGGAGAATTTGATCTTGCTCCGGGACGGTGCTTTTCGTACGTGATCGGCGGGACCGCATCCACTTACATGAGCTTGGCTCGCCGAGGGGAACAGGACTGGCATGGCCCGCAGTTCAAAGTCCGCGACAACTACTGCTGGGGTGCGGACGTGTACGACTTCAACCTGCCGGACAAATGGAAGAGCGTCAATGAGGACCACTGCATCGAGTACCAGGACCGGGATGCCGAGTGTCGGGTAGATCGCCGACAGGACCGGCCCTACATCGGCGTCGACGGCGAGAACTACCAGACACGAGATTGGCCACACTTCGACATGGTGGTCAAGTAGGTCATATCGAAGAAGGCCAGTCCGACCGACCGCTACACGCCAGACAGCGATTGACCTGGCCAGTACGGCAAAACGTGGATGTAGATGGTGGGCAAAAGATTGGGCTTTTCGGTCACTCGCCTGCGGAAACGGTTCGGAGTTACCCACCACGCGTATCCACCAGTTGCCGTACTGGGCTTCTGGCGATCGCCAGATCACGCCGTGGGGCCGCTGAAGACAAGGGGGAGCGATTGCGTCTTGCCTAGTGTGCTCCGCGAGAACTGTCCATTTACCCAAAGAACCTGACCATTCATACTCCCGCGAATCTGCATCGCGCCGTCATCCGTAACAGCGACTTCAAGGGGACCGGTCTCCGCAGTGCGTTCCTGCGCCGCTGCCGTGGCAACGGGCAACACGACGCAGGTCGAGACGAGAAATCGTCGAAGATCCGTCATTGATTGCCAATCGATGCGGGCAATTGACCTTCTGTTTCCCGGGCATGCCCAGCAGCCATACCCGCTAAAGCCAGACCGATGGGTTAACCGTTTAGGCAGGCAGCGCCAGTTTCTGTTCCGTTCGGAAGGGAAGTACCACGATGACCTAACACTCTTAGATGAAAGCAGGATTAGAGACGATGACTAACATCAGCAAGAAGACGACTGCACTCGGCTGTGCGCTTGCGGGCGCCGCCATCCTCACAACCCTGACTGCGGGCACCGGTATGGCGGTCGTAGGGGCGGGGGAGCTAACCCGACCAGGAAAGGAGACTGCTCCTACGAAACCGTCTCTTTTAAACAACTTACGC
>DMNR01000258.1:4396-4739 GCA_003452655.1 Actinomycetota bacterium
GAGCTAACCGGACCAGGAACGGAGACTGCTCCTACGAACGTCATCAAATCCGAAAGTCCTGGCATCGAAACAGAGTTCCAGAACTCCGCGAAGTCTGCTGTCTTCGTCGCCCAGGTTCAAGACGGATTAACCACCGGGAACGAAGATCCACCACGGCTCGTGTTGCCGGGCCAAACCACGAGCTTCTCTCACGCTCACAGGGATAGGTACCCCGAGATCCGCCTTCGCGTTTACTCCGCAACAAAGCAGGGACTTACCCAGCGATGGGTGAAGGGAGCCTTGAAGGAAGTCTTCGAGACGACTCACAACTTTCCAAAGGATGGGCTACGGTGTAAGGTCAACA
>DMNR01000274.1:0-2270 GCA_003452655.1 Actinomycetota bacterium
GTGCAGCCGTGTCCGCCGCCTCATCGAGCGTGACGGGCTGATCTATCAGATCTGCTTTGGGCCGATGTTGGACGGAGATTTTACGCTCGCTCATATCGTCCACAAAGGCGTCAGCGGCAGCAACGAGATCCACAACCTGCGGAGGGATAACCCCGCAGTAACCATGGACGGACCGCGGTTCTTCGCGGAGCTTGGTAGTGCTTTTGGGGTTGGAGCGTGTGGAGGGTTGGAGTCCTCGGGGGTTGTGGTGGAAAAGATTATCGATACGCGACGTAGCCAACGCGCGATGTTACACTCACCAACTCAACAATGCTTCGGAGTTGCTTACACGGATCCTCAGCTCCCAACGGTCGCGCGCTCCACATTGCCCTGAACCAGCCCGACCCCTCCAACAAGAGCCCTCTTGGCTGCCAACCCGTACCCTTGGAGTTCATATGAACGGCCTTCGTCTCCCGGTCGCGCTCCTTGCGCTTGCTCTCTCTCACGCTGCCCACGCGCTGCCGACCAAGGTCGACATCGCGGTGCTCGCCGCGCCGCCCACGCCGCTCATCGGTTACAAATCCTTTGGCGTCACCGGCTTCTCAGGCTTTGAATCCACGGCGTTGGAGGACGCCGTCGTCCAGGCGCTGACGGACAAAAACCGCGGGCTGCCCAGCGGCATGACCGCGTCCTCGTCGGATGTGTGGCCCAATCACTTCCCGGTCGTGGAGCGCACGCGCTTGGCGGCCGTGCTCGGGGAGCAAGAGCTCGGCTCATCCGGTACCATCTCCGAGGAGAGCCGCTCAAGACTCGGCGAGGTGATGGGCGCAGGCGTGCTGATCACCGGCAACATCCCGGCGCCGACCTATAGCGACGAGTGGAGCACCAAAAAGGAGACCCACACCCAGAACGGCGTGTCGGTGGAGGTCATCAAACAGTGCGTCACGCGCAAGGTCACGCTCTCGGCCAACGTCCGTTTTTTGGACGCAACGACCGGGCAAATCCTCGTCGCGCCGACCCTCGACAGCCAGGGGGGGAAGGTGACCTGTGCTGCCACCAAGAACGACGCCGCGGCCGCCGCACCCAATCCAGACCAGATGGCCCGCGGGCTCATCCCGCAGCTCGGAGAGAAGGTGGCCAACGAGTGCGCCCCGCGTTGGCTGCTCGTCGAGCTCAAGCTTGATCGGAACCGAGACACCGCAGACGGCGTCGACATGCTCAAGAAACAAGGCGATCTGTCTGGCGCGACCGCCCATTTTGTCGCGGCGGCGGAGACCGACCCCTACAATGAGTGGAAACAATACCATGCTGCGGCGATGCTCGCCTCGTCCGGCCACTTTGACGACGCCGAACGACACCTCAACGCGGCGCGGGCGATCGACGACAAGCTGATGTACCGCGAGCTCTCGGATCAGCTCCCCATGTTCCGCGAGCACTTCGACACCCTCACCCGCTTGGGGCTTCCGATGAAGCCGATCCCCTACGCGACGGGGCGCACGGCCAGCACCGGCGCCGGCGCCGAGTCCGTGGTTGTGAAGGGTTCGGGAAAGACCACCATCTCCCTCACGAGCGAGCCCGGCAGCGGGAGCGTCGTCACGGCGGTCCCAGGAGGCATGACGCTCACCGTGCTGGAACGCCAGAATGGCTTCGCTAAAGTTCGCACGTTTGATCAGAAAGAGGGCTGGGTCGCCGAGAGCGATCTGAAGTAGACAAACACAGGTTACTCCGCAGGGCGCGCCCGCTGTACGCCCTGCGGCCCTTCATCCTTCAGTCTGCGAACCAAGCCGCGGGAAAGAGATACTGCCGGACAGTGTCTGACAAATAGGTAGCTCTCCGGGGTAAGTCGGCGCTCGCTGGTTGCTCAGTGATCGACGAGGGGATGACCTCATGGACATGGGCGACAACGATCTCCCGGAGCTTCTCCCCGAGCGACTTGGCCTGGATGACGATGAGCTTGTCGGGCTCGTCGATGAGGTCTCCGTGGTCCTCAACTGTGCTTGTTTTGGTCGAGCTGATCATGTGCCATCTTAACTCTACGANNAACCGAACCAATTACAGTCCGCGTGTGAATTAGTTACTTCAATCCACAGAGAGGCTGGGCCTCGCTCAGCCAACTCCCAACAATCTACTCCAACACCGGGTCAACATGAATCGCACTGCCTACGTTTTCATTCTTCCTCTCCTTCTGACCTCCAGTCTTGGATGTTCCAAGTCGGACGTTAAAGATAGTGTGGCCGTCACTGATGCTGATGGCGACGGTTTCGATATGCGGCAAGACTGCACAGATGAGG
>DMNR01000274.1:2447-2932 GCA_003452655.1 Actinomycetota bacterium
ATCTCCTTTAACGTGCTCGTGCCAGCCTCGATCTCTTCTTTCATGGAGCGGATCTGGGCCTTTGTTATGGAGGGGCCGCTCGAAGGGAATATTGTGTTGAGTTTGATGCCTGCGCCACCGGGAAGCGAGCCCATGTAAGCGCTGACCTTCATGTTGCGAAGTGTGAGGGTGATGGCGGACTGGCCTGACGCCCTCACCGACCGTCCTTCACGCCCGCTGAGCGCCTGACGGATCAAGGTCGCTAGCTCTTGGGCGTTGGTGATGCTGCCGGGCGGAAACAGCGTCGTCTTATGGCTGTCCGGGAAGTCCGAGAGCTCTGGCAGCCGACGAATGGGATCGAAGTTGGCGATCGTGTGCGCCTGTAGAACGTGCTCAAGCGTCTCTGCTGGGAGATGCACCTCCACCCCGGACGACGCGCGAACGCTGGACGGTAGCGCTCGCTCGTCGTGCCGTGGGCTCACATCATCCACCACCTTCTTCGACGC
>DMNR01000085.1 GCA_003452655.1 Actinomycetota bacterium
CTCTTCGTTCATCGCCAAGACCAGAACGGTGGCACGGCCCTCCGCAGTCAGTCCGTTGATGATGCCGTCCGTGGTGACCGAGAAATGCTCCTGCCATGCATTGTATCGCGGGTGATACAGCGCAACGAGCAAGTCGGTCTCGGGGTCAATCGATGCGATGTTGGGTCCCTTATTCAAGTTGCATCGAATGCAGCAGAGGCAGAGGTTGGCCGCATCGTCCGACCCCCCCGTGCTGTCTCCCGATGATGTGGTCGACTTGATGGGGTAGAGGCGATACGAGCTGCGGCAGGCGGCAGTACTCACACGCGTCCTGCGCGCGCAGGACGACCAATTCCCGCAGGTCGCGTGGCACTTTCACGACGCCGCACGTACCGCCCAGAACTCTTCGGTCTGGAGCTTGAGCAGGCTGAGCGTGTTGTTCAACCGAACGATCTCCGCGTACTCCTCGCGCTCTTCAGGAGTCAGCAATCCCTCGGTGCTCTTCTGCGCGAGCTCCTCCACGCGAGGGGACAGGTCCTGGCTGACGGCGTTGAGCGCGGCCTCAAGCTGTTCGAGAGTTCGCTTGTCCATGGCCTTATTGCCTTACGATGATCGCAGTCCGATGTCCATCGGACGAGCGGTGCTGCTTCATAGGGCGCTGCGTGTCGCCTCTTTGGCTGCCCAACGTCTGGCCGGTCTGCCGCCGCAGCGGGCGCAACGAGTTGAAGGCGGGTGAAGTGGGAGCGGTCGGGACGATCGGCTTGTTGGGCGTGGGGGTGGATATGCAGTCAAGACTTCGCGCTCTTTGCAGCGTGATGAAATTTCTTCTTCTTGGGCTTCGCGGCGGGTGCAGGGGCGGGCACAGTCACATTTTTCGGTTGGAGCTTCTGCGTCAATCCTCGACACAGGGCCTTGAACGAAGGGGAGCGGTTTCCCGCCGCATTGATGCTCATCACCACGCCCATCCGCTCAGCCCAGTCGACCTTGTTCTCGTAGCCCTTTTCACCGACCACTTCAGCAAAGAGTTCCCACGTGCCTTGTGTCGGGCGCACATCCGGCTCGTAGGTTCTGAAGACCATCTGCTTCGCGCGAGGGTACGCCTTCTTGATGGCCTTCCAATCCCCTAGGTAAAACGCCTCAGTTTCCTCCACCGCGATACGAACAAGAACAGGCACGCCGGGCGCCTCGGACTGCGCGGCATCGGAGATGCGCCGCTTCAGGTCGACGCAGTCGTCGTCATCCGCGTCGATCAGAACCACTACCAGCGGCGCCGGCTGTTTCGCAGCGGCGTAGGCGCGCAGTTTGGCGGGGAGTTGATCGAGCAGACCCCGACTACGGGCGGGCGGGGGCTGCTTGAGCGCCTCCCCTTCGGGAAGAGTGCCGCGGCCCCCATGGGCATGGACCTCGACGTCGCAATCCTTGAACTGCTTGAAGAATCGCTGCCCCCACGAGGCCTGATCTACGCGAAAGAACGCCCGGTCCGCAGGCCCTTCAACCAGCAGATGGACCTTCATTCGTCGGCCTCCGTTTCGCGGCCGAAATGCTCACTGTACCACAGCGACCCCAGCGGAATGCCCTGCTTCACCATCTCGGCGACATTGGGAAGGTCGGCAACCCGTTTAGCCCGTGCGAAGCCATCGGTGCCTTTGCGAATGAGCCATACTTGGTCGGGCTTGAGCGCGTCTACGAAGTAGGGCGAGTGCGTCGTCACAAGGATCTGTGTCGGCGCCTTTTTTCGTCGTGTCTGTTGGACGAACTGCGCTGCGAGGACTTCGATGAGCTGCACATAGAGACCATTTTCTGGCTCTTCGATGCCAATAAAGGGTCGCGGTGCTGGATCGGCTAACAGCACGGAGTATGCGAGCATTTTGAGCGTCCCATCAGACATGCTTTGCTGAAAGAACGGGTCCTTGTATCCACGCTCATCAAATTTGAGCAACAAGCGTTTGTCGTCGCTGGTGGTCACCGTGATTTTCTTGATTCCCGGAATGGACGCGGTGACGCGCTTGAGAATTGCCTCGAAATTCTCAGGATCCTGCCTTTGAAAATACTGGAGCACATTGCCGACGTTGCCTCCACGGCGGTCGAGCCAACGCTGCGCCCCAGCAGGCGGTCTTTCGCGCGCGGCATCTGGCACGAAGTAGGAGAGATACCACTCCTCAATGTAGCGTCGGAGCATCGTAATTCGAGGGTGGTCGGAAAGATTGCCGAGCGTCCCAATCCCGAGTCGTGAACGATCATCGAGTTTGACGCGGGACGCTAGCTTGGAGTCGCGTCCACCCACGTGCTGCCCCGCCCAGACCTTCCCCGCGCCGTTCTTGAGGCTCAAGAAGTAGTAGGGCTTCCCTCCTGCCTCTCCCTTGCGACGCTGGCGAAGACTCTCCTTCACGACTACCGGGATGCCCTTCTCGTCGCTCCCGATCTGAAGGTTGTAGACAATCGGACGACCCTCGTCGTCGCTGTCGAAGAAGATCTCGAACTCGATTGGCTCTTCGCTTCCTTGAGATCGGAGCCGATCAATCCCTCCCCGATGCGGTGCGTCACACGCGGGTTCGACACCATCCTTCAGACAGTCGGCGATGAAACCGAACGCATCCAGCAGGGTGGACTTCCCGCTCCCGTTGGGACCAATGAAACAGATAAGGGATGGGAGCGCCTCGCCGCTGCCGTACTTCACCTGTCCGATGGCGACATCCTTAAGAGAGCGGAAATTCTTGATCCGAATGCCGAGCAGCCTTGCCATGCAGCGGATTGTTTCATGGCATGGGAGTCATCGTCAACCCATCGGCACGGGCGGTACAGGAGCGGTCGCTGAGCGCTCCGCGTCTGTTGTGCCGACCGAACCACGTCGACGAGCGCGAGCGTTGTTCGGCTTGAGGATATGCCAACTTCGATGATGACAGTCGCAGCGATAGTGAAGCACAGGGGGCTCCAGAGGTAGCCAAGACCAGATGTCCGTCGCAAGGCGTCACCTCGAACAGCCTATGAGTCGGCAGCCCAGGCGCGGTTTTCTGGCTGCCCAACATCCCTCTGGCCTCCCCGCAATCCTCTCCAGTTCCGCGAGCCGCCCTTCCAGACGACTGGCAGCGTGGTCGGTCGCACTTGCTCCCTGACGGTCGCGGTCTGGCTCTGGTCG
>DMNR01000368.1 GCA_003452655.1 Actinomycetota bacterium
CCAGCATCGCTCGTTGTGATCGCGATTATCCTGGCCATCGCCACCATCGCCAGCCTCATCAAGAGTCGTCAGGACCCGAGTCTCACTGCGCATGCCGGAACAGTGACGAAGCCCGATCGGGAAGCGGACTAGGGGGCGGGGCAGTGGGTTCCATTGCGGATGCTGAAGTCGTCCCACCGAGTCTCGGAGCAGGTGGCCCATTCGAATGACAGCTCGCTCGGGAGTTGTGAGCGGGACAAGTCTGTTTTGGTTAATGTGGCGCCGCGGAAGTAGACGGTCCTTAAGTCAGACAACTGGAGATTCGTTCTCGTAAGGTCTGCGCCTGTCATGTCCGTCCTGACGCCGTCGTCTGTATCTGCGAAGTCAGCGCCATACGCGTTGGCACCGACCATAGACACACCTGCCATACGCATCCTCCACGCGCGCACCCAACGAAGGTCCGCCCCGTCTAGAGTGGCGTTTTCGAGCTTTCCTCCGTTCAAATCCGCACCCAGAAGATTGGCACGTGTCAGGTCTGCACTGGTGAGGAGAACCTTGCCTGAACTCAGATCAGCGCCCTCTAGGTTAGCGCCGCTCAAGTTAGCGCGCGTCAGATTCGTTCCGCCGAAGATGGTTCCAGTCAAGTCCGTCCTAGCCATGTGGGCGCCAACCATCCGCGCCCCCTCCAGGATCGTGCCCTTGAGCGACGTCGACGTGAGCCACACACTTGTCATATTCGCCCCGGAGAAGATTGTCCCGCGGAGCTCAGCACCCTCAAGGCGGGCGCTGGTTAGCTTCGCTCCACTGAGGTTGGTGCCTCGCAGATCGGCTCGTCTGAGATCTGCCCCCGTGAGATTTGCCCCGGACAAGCTCTTTCCGAACAGAGATAGACCCCGCAAATTGCACTTGCTGAGCTCCGCGGACGGGGCGATATTTGCGCACCGCGGCTTCGTCTTCTGCTTCGTGGTTCCGCTGCTGGAGGAACTGCTGGATCCGCCTGACGAAGCCAGCGGCGGCGATTCCGGCGTGGTCGCACTCGCTGCACCGGTGTCCGTTGAGGTATCGGGCGGCTCGTCTGCGGGCGGCGACGGTTCAGGGGTGGGTGTGACGGTGTCCTCTGGAAATACCAGGGCTGTTGGAGGAGTTGGGCTTGCTGACGCGTTCGCGCCCGGTGGCGTTGCAGGTGCGGCATTTCGCTGCACCGTGGCTGCGTTGGGGTCGTCACTTTGGCACGCCGTCAGGGCCGGAATCAGGAGAAGTGCGCTAACTCCAAGGCTCCCGGTCCAGCGTCGGAGACCGCGCCCTCTCTCCCGGCGTCCAGTAGCGTTCACCTGGGCTCCCTCCGCCCACGAGCATCCAACGAGGGACTGTTGCCCTTCATTGGCTGTTTCGGCAACCCAACCGGAGCAAACTGAGTCCAATCACCCGTTTGCGGACTGATTCCTGGGTAGGAGTGCACACACACGGTCAACCATGCGGATTGCAAAACTCGCTGCACCCCAGTGTGAGATCGACAGTCGTTCACTCCTCAGAGTGGTGTCGCCCAAAATGGCGTGGGTACAACGTTGTTTCGTCTGGTCGAACTGCGAAGAGTCTGGCAGGACGCAATCGAGGACTGGGTGAACGCTGCAGTGTCCTCGCATGTGTTCCCCAGCAACTCTGGGAGCAGGCAATGATTCGTTAATGTGAGCAGGTCGGATGGCGCGTACTCGGTCAAAACGTCTTAGATGCCGCGCACGATGCGGCGGGCGTCCTTCATCAGCAACAGCAAGTGCATAGGGTCTGTGGGGGATGGGTCGAAGTCATTGTGCAGGTAGAACTGCCGGGCTTCATCGTTGAGCGCGTGGACCAGCATCGCGCGCACGCCAATGACGTCGGCAGCAGTGACAGTCCGGATGATTGCGTCGCGAAGCAGATTTCCGCCGAGGCCGTGGCCTTGTTCTTCCCGGTCGACGGCGAGGCGGCCCAGAAGCACGATCGGGATGGGATCAGGCATGCCGCGTGTGATGCGGGGACTTCCATCCATCCGGAGCACGCTGCCGGTCGACAGAGCGTAGTAGCCCACCACGCGGCCACCACGTGACGTCACGAAGCACCGTGATGCGCCAGCCCTTTCGTTGCCGAGCGCGTACTTGTGCAGCCATTCGTTAAGAGAGGACTGGCCGCAGTCGAAGTCCTGCACGTCGTCGGCGGATGTGATGGGACCAGGCGAGGAATAGCTCACTCCTCAAACATCGATCTGGAGGCGAATAGCTTCTCAAGGTGCGGCTTGTGTGTTACGGGTTGATCGAGCAGTGCGTGGAATTCCGCAAACGCTGCGGCGTCGAGGGTGAATAGCCGCTGGTCGGCCAACACGTCGTGCGCGCGGGAAATCGCGGCCGCGACTGCAAACTCGGTGATGGTGGTTCCTTGCAGATCAGCAGCGCGGCGTATGACAGCGTCTTGCTCGGTCGTTAGTCGCATCGCAATGCGTGAATCTTTGGGGGAGGGCACCCTCCAAATGTACGCCTATTGGGCGTACATTCGCAAGGACTACCAGCCTCGCTGTCCCCATTGCTCCAACGAGAGTCGTTCAGTCCCGAGGGTGGTGTCGCCCCCATGGCCTGGGTACACCGTGGTTTCGTTTGGCAGGTCTGCAAAGAGTTTGGTGGAGACGTCGTTAAGTAGCTCAGTGAAGGCGGCAGGATCTTCGCAGGTGTTCCCAATTCCACCAGGGAACAGGCAGTCGCCCGCAAAGACGTGAGCGGAGCCATCAGGGTCGCGATAGATAACCGCTGCCGAGGTCGACACATGGTCGAGATACGAAGCGCGGTGTCCGGTGAGCCACACGATCTTCAGGGTGGTGTCGCCAAGTTGAATCTCGTCACCATCGAGAAGTGCGACATCGGTTGGTATGGGGATTTGCTCAATCTCTGGTTCGGCGGCGTAAGTCGTCGCACCGGTTTGCTTGACAACTTCTTCCAAAGCCAGCCAGTGATCCGCGTGGCAGTGGGTGGTGAGCACCTTGTCTAGCTTCCCGTTCACCAATTCGAGGAGTCGGCTGGGTTCATTTGCGGCGTCAATGAGCAACGTCTCGCCGCTTGATCGGTCTCGAAGAAGGTAAGCGTTGTTGTCCATCGGGCCCACCGAAACCTTGGTGATGTCGAGATCTGTTGTCACGCGGGTCGCAGCAGGACCTCCTGGTTCGACCTTGCCGTCATAGACCATGGCGTTGTGGAACTCCTTCTGCGCTCGCGGCTACTTGCCGATGGGTACGACGGTGTACTGGCCGTTCGGGGCCTGGTTGAGGGGCACGATCTCCTTGCCCAGCGGGAACAGTGCAAGCCCGGCCATCTTGAACGAGGCAATACCGAATGGAATTGTGATGATAAAGATGCACAAGACGATTCCGGTGATGATGTGCCCGATAGCGATCCACAGGCCAGCAAGAATGAACCAGATGACGTTGCCGATGCCGCTCATCACTCCGGATGTGGGCTTCGACACCACCGTGCGACCAAAGGGCCACAGTGCATAGCCAGCCATCCGGAACGCCGCGATGCCGAATGGGATCGTGATGATGAGGATAAACATGATGATTCCGGCTATCGCGTAGGCCAATGCCATCCAGAATCCGGCGAAGACTAGCCAGATGATATTTCCCAGAGTGCGCATGCCTTAAGTGTGACGGGCAGTACCGAGGTTGGGTTGTCGGGGTCGGAGGTTAGCCTTCACGTGTGGATCGGCTTATCGTGCGCGGCGCACGTGAACACAACCTGCGTGATGTCAATCTTGACCTGCCCCGTGACGCCCTGATCGTTTTTACTGGATTGTCAGGCTCCGGCAAGTCGAGTCTGGCGTTCGACACCATCTTCGCTGAGGGTCAGCGGCGGTACGTTGAGAGCCTATCCGCGTATGCCCGGCAGTTCCTCGGGCAAATGGATAAGCCTGATGTCGACTTCATTGAAGGCTTATCACCTGCGGTGGCAATCGATCAGAAGTCGACCTCACGCAATCCAAGATCCACAGTCGGAACTATCACCGAGGTTTACGACTATCTACGTCTGCTCTACGCACGCATCGGCAAGCCGCACTGCCCGATATGCGGCAAGCCGATCGCTCGCCAAACGCCGCAACAGATTGTCGATCAGGTTCTTGATCTCGAAAGTGGTACCCGGTTCCAAATCCTTGCGCCCCTGGTGCGGGCCCGCAAGGGTGAGTACGTCGACCTGTTTCGTTCGCTTCAGACCCAGGGCTTCTCTCGCGCGCGCATCGATGGGGTGGTCCATAGTCTCGCCGAGCCACCGAAGCTTAAGAAGCAGGAGAAGCACACGATCGAGGTCGTCATCGATCGACTGGCCGTCAAGCCAGACGCCAAGCGACGCCTGACGGATTCGGTGGAGACCGCACTTCGGTTGTCTGCTGGGACCGTCACCTTGGACTTTGTTGATCTAGCGGACGACGACCCTGAGCGTGAGCGGACCTATAGCGAGCATCTCGCGTGCCTCGATGACGGACTTTCGTTCGAGGAACTTGAACCGCGGTCGTTCTCGTTCAACTCTCCGTTTGGTGCCTGCCCGACGTGTTCTGGCCTCGGTACCCGGATGGAAGTCGATCCAGAGTTGATCATTCCCGACCCTAGTAAGTCGCTCAGTGAAGGTGCGATCCAGCCGTGGTCATACCCGTCAATGGCTGGCTACTACCAACGACTGCTCGGTGCGCTCGCTGATTCGCTTGATTTTGACGTTGACGCGCCATGGGACGAAGACTGGCTTGAGATTCAGGACTGTCTCTTATACACATCT
>DMNR01000036.1 GCA_003452655.1 Actinomycetota bacterium
CTCACCCGGGATCGTGACAACACTGGCCGGAGTCGTCGCTGTGGGAGCTTTGACGTCTCCCCACTTGGGGGCATCGATTGCGAGGATTGAGTTTGTGTTGTTGGTGTCGTATTGCTTCATTGACGTTCCGTTGACGAAGACCTTTGTGCCAGCGGAATTGACCGCCAAGCCTGTTGTCCGCGCCCAACCTGACACCTGGATCGCTGAGACGGTGTCTTCGTTCTCTGATCCACTCGGAGTGATCTTCAGGACTACGGTGTTGTTGTTGGTTGCCCCCTGGTAGGCGGCGTACACGTTCCCGGAACCATCCTCAGCTAACGAGTAGACGCTCTGGTTCTGATTGTTCGCACCCCACGACGGGATGCAGTACACATAGGTGGCCCACGATGAGTCTTGCTTCATCTTGTAAACGCAGCCGGACTGCAGCGAGGCGAAGTAGTACCAACCATTCGATGCCTGAACAACTCCGCCACCGTCTCCGATCGAGACCTTCGTCGGGGTTGTGGTTGGGAAGGCCTTACTCGTGTACTTGAAGGCCCCTTCCGCGGTGTTATGTGGATCGGTATCTGGCCCTGCGCCCGGCCCCCACGTGTAGTAGCCATTGCCAGCCGGCGCGGTATCTCCCGCGAGTTGCGTACCTTCACCCGAGCCGTAGATATAGCTGAAGACGGAGTTGCCACCAGTCGCATTGATGTCTTTTGCCTTCTTCGTGATAAGCAGTTGATCACCAGCGTTATTGAAGTTGATCTGCTCCATCTTGATTCCGGCAGGCATCGCTGGCTGCCAACTTGACGTCGGCTTTACAGCGGCGGTTGGTGATGCAGCTGTGAAAGGCAAACTCGATTTTGCCCACTGGTAGACCGATCCCCCACTGGCACTCTGGGCGATGTACACGTTGCCGTTAGCGATAGTTGGGCTCATCAGAGCACCCGGAACGCCGTCGTAGGTAATCTTCGTGACACCCGGCGTACGAGCCTTGGAGACCTGGAAGAGTTGCTCGGCCTTTTCGCCCTGTGAATCACCCGCGACCGCATACTGACCAAGCGCGAGGCTCGTCGAAATCTCGGTCGTGAAGGATCCATCGGCGGCTGCCTTCACTTCGGTCTTGAACAGTGTCTTGCCTTTGGTGTCGCTGCCCGCGTAGAACTGAAGCCTCACGTCCTGGTTCGCATCAAACTTAGCTCCGGTGATGAAGAACGGCACGGCAACCTTTGGGTTTGCCCCCGGGTTGCTCTTGCCATCCTGAGACACCACGAGGGTCGCATCGCTGGGCTTGCTCGCCGTTGCGTTCGGACTGGTGCTGGCGCAACCAGCAACGCCAGCGACAAGAGCAATGGATGCTGCAGCGGCCAGGATCGAGGACTTCCACACAGTTCGAGTCACGCGCGGAACGCTATTGGTTTGGGCCCGCATTTGTCGGGTGACGATGATCCGAAAGAATGAACGGGGCCGAACAGTGCACTGGAATCGGTCAGCTGTCGGGCGGGATTCCGTGTCGAATGATCTGACCCACGTGTAAGCGCTGAGCCTCTTCTTCGGAGTCAAAGCCGACCTGAATCGTCGTCTGCCCGGGCCCGCCAAGGTCTTCAACCTCAATGCTGGCTCCATTGATACGCACCAACAGGGTGTGTCGCCGGTAGCGCAGGGTGAACTCGAGCGCACCGAACTCCACCGGCCACATCGGGTCGAACCACAGCGCCCCCGCTCGAACCTCGATGCCGCCGAAACAGCGCTGCACGACGTCAATCGCCCCAGCCATGCCGGCAAGGTGAATGCCTTCGCTGGTCGTTCCGGCCTGGGCAAGTTCGAGGTCAGCGCGCAGGGTTCGATCGAGGTAGCCAATGGCATCTGCCCGCTGACTTCTCGCGAGCACCCAGGCATGAACCACCGTACTCAACGTGGAACCGTGTGAGGTCCGCTCCAGGTAGTAGTCGATGGTGGCGGGCAGTTGATCGGTCGTCCAGTTGTAACCGAGTTGAGCCAGCATTTCTTCGAGCTCACTGGCAGACAGTAGGTACGGAAGCATCAACACGTCGGCTTGCTTCGAGGCTTGGTAGTTGTTGACGCTGTCGTCCTCGGCCTCCATGATCCGGTCAAGGCGCGAAACGTTTCCATGTCGCTCGATAAGTCCATGCCAATCAAGTTCAGCGAGTTCTTCGTAGCCCTCAAACTGGCTGATGACTTCTGCCCCGGTCACAGGGTCGACGTGAAATGGGATGAACATCTGCTCACTGATGTCTGACCAACGGACCATCTCTTCATCGGCAATTGACAGCTTCTCGACGATTTCAGCGCGGCGAGGTTCAGGCAGTTCATTGAGGACTTCGAGAGCCGCTCGCATCAACCACACTGTCATGAGGTTGGTGTAAGCGTTGTTGTTCACTCCAGGTTCCTCAGCACCTGGATAGCCTGTATGAAACTCATCTGGGCCAATGACCCCGTTGATCACATACCGCCCCTTGTCGTCGTCGAAGGTCGTCAAACTCGCGAAGCAGCGGGTGATCTCCAGCAGGATCTCTGCGCCCTCTTGTTCAAGGAAGACGAAGTCACCGCTGACTTCGAAGTACTGCATGACGTTGTACGCAATGGCCAACCCCACGTGGCGCTGGAGGTGGGTCACGTCTGGCAGCCACCGTCCGGAATCGGGATTCAGGTGAACCTTCGGTGTTTGTTCTGCACCGTCGCTGCCGGACTGCCACGGGAACAGCGCACCGTCTAGGCCGGCGTCGAGTGCTGCCGCTCGCGCCGCATCCAGCCTGCGCACCCGGTACCTGAGCAGAGATCGACAGACCCACGGAAGTCGCAGGTTGAGGATCGGGAAGATGAACAGCTCGTCCCAGAAGATGTGTCCGCGATACGCCTCGCCGTGTAGCCCGCGAGCAGGCACGCCTGCGTCCAGACTGCCAGCACCGACCCCGTACATCGAGATGATCAAGTGGTACGCGTATAGGCGCAGGGTCGCCACATCGATCGGTCCATCTGATTCCACGTCGATATGGAACCGCTGCCAGAGCCGCCGCCATGCCAACTCATGGCTGTCGGTTAGATCATCGATCGGGCCAGTGGTCGAAAGCGCGGCAAGTGCGGCCTCCTCGGGTGATGAGATGGCTGCATCGCGACTGGTCATCAGTGCGGCAACCTTGTCCGCGACGATCTCCTCGCCTTCGATAACATGCAAGACCGCAACGTGGCCCACCCAATCACCTTCAATCGACTGGGTGATCTGCACTCTGTCGGCTCCGATTGGTCCGGCACTGTCATGCAAGCTCAATCGCACGGCTGTCGCGATCCGGGTCTTTGACTGCACGGTTTCGACGATCGCCAGCGCAACATCCCCAACGTGCCGCAGGTCATCTATCTGCAGGTGCGTAGAACTTAGTTGCCGATAGCGCGGAACTCCGAAGTTCTTGACGCCCGCATCGATCCCCGATCTGATCCGCAGTTCTCCGGACCAGTTCTCGGGCACAATAACCGTCTGGAGTGCCGCCAGCTCATGGCGTTCAAGGTGCATGAATCGTCGCTGCAGGATCCGAGTGACCCGACCTGCCAGATCCTGAATCCGAAAATGCCGAATGAGAGTCCCCGCCCGCAGGTCCAACTCGTGTCGATTCTCGAGGATCTCGACTGTCGGGTCGCCCAGCCAGGGCGAATCCTCTGCGGCGAAGGTAAAGGGTAACCAGTTGGGAACGTTGACCAGGCTCTCGTCCTCCGTGATTCGATCACTCACCTGGCTCGGGAGCCGGTTGTACAGGCCCGCAACGTACGTTCCCGGATAGTGAGTGTCATCTGCACTCGATTCCGGCACCGCACCGCGAGTTGCCCACCGACCATTCCCCACCGTGCAGAGGGCTTCGCGTTGGCCCTCGATGACACCCTCACCTTCACCGAAGTCAACTGCCCACCCGTCACTTGGGATGCGCTGGATCAGGAGTTCATCGGAATCTGACTTTGGCCGCATACAGCAGACTCTAGGGCAGGTTCCAGGGCCATCTCGCGGCTTCACCGAGGTGACAAGTCTCGGGAGATTCTTGGCAATGTCATGGATACGTTCACGCCATTTGGTTACTGATCGACTCCTACCCTGTGCAGCAAGTGGATTAGTCCACATCTGAGGGCGACTGCACCCGACTGAACATGAGAGGACCAACCCAGGTGGGTAATAGAAAAGGCAAGGCTCTGACGACACTGGCAGCAACGGCTGCGATGGTCGGTTCAACGCTTGTGGTCCCAGCACTTGCGACCTCCGCGCAAGCCACAACCGAAGCCAGTTCACCGCAGCCGCGTGCCGCGACCTGCTCCAGTGGTCTACTACCTGCGGAGGTTCTTGGGAGGCCAACAGGCCTCAGGGCAGGTGCACCAACAGGCATCTGGTTCTGGCATGACGGATCGCGGTACCACCTGCGAGCAACTGACGACCGCGCACCGGGAACCGGTGGCAAGGCCATCCGCGGGTCGATCACCAGCACCGGCAAGATCAATTCCGTGCGCGGGGTCAAACTTGAAGGAAACGACTCATTCGCCGTTTCACGACCAAGCCGCAAGAAGATGACTTTCCGGTTTGCGAACTCTGCCCGGCTCGACGGTCTAACGTTCAAGGCCAGTTGCCGCAAAGCAGTCACGCTAAAGGCTTCAATCGGCGGCAATCCGATCCAAATCAGTGTGGGCAAGGACCCTTTGGTGCTGCCGGCCGAAAACCGAACGGGCGCCAGTAGTTACGAGGTCGTACCAACAACGCCCCTTCCCGCAGGCTGCCCCAACGGACGCCTGCCAGAAACTGTCCTCGGGTCGAATGGCGAAGTCCGAAACCGTCCAGCGAGTGCCAGGTTGTGGCACGACGGCAGCGGGTTCCAATTCCGTGTGACGCACGACGAACACCAGCCCAACGGCCGCGGTACACAGAAGACCTTCCGCGGATCAATCACCACGACGACTAGGTTCTTCGACGTCCGACTCGTGAAGCTGGAGCCGAACGATCAACTCTTCGTGCGCCGTCCGGCTCCCAACAAGATCACCTTTGAGCTTCGCAACTACACCGGGGTCGATGGGCTGCGGTTCAGGACAGGCTGCGGCGACATCACGCTCAACGTAAGTGTCGATGGTGCACCGGCGCAGATCCAGCTCGGAAAGACCCCCACCGATGTTCCGCTGCCAGCACCACCGGCAACTGAATCTTCCGTGGTTATCGCGCGCTCGGCGTAACCAGCCGCGAGGAATGTCCTGCTGGTGCAGGTAGCTGGCTAAAGCCTGTCGCATGAGTCTTGTTGCGACTGCACCCTTC
>DMNR01000065.1:0-3354 GCA_003452655.1 Actinomycetota bacterium
ACTCTTCGCCGCCCTCAACCCTGACGAAGGCGCGTACTACGGTGCCAGCCTTGGTCTAGTCAACGGGCTGCTCCCTTATCGCGATCTGTTGCTGCTCCACCCACCTGGCATCGCCGTGTTGCTTGCACCGTTCGCTGCGCTCAGCCAACTCACCGGAGAACCAGACTCCTTGGCGATCATGCGACTTGGTGTCGTCTTGCTCGGCGGGCTCAATACAGCTCTCGTATACGGTGTTGCTCGCCGCGTGGGAACCCCGGCAGCGATTAGCGCGGCCCTGTTCTACGCCCTTTGGTTCCCGGCAGTCCGGGTGGAACGCACATCGCTACTCGAGCCTTTTGTCATCACTGCAATCTTGGTAGCCCTACTCGTCACAACCGGACCGCGAGTGTCGAATCGCCGACTAATTGTCGGTGGACTTGTCGTCGGAGTACTGGCATCGACGAAGATGTACTCGCTTGTTCCTTTGGGCATCATCGTGGTGGCATTGCTCTTCAACCACGGTTGGAGACGTGCGGGAACCTTTCTGCTCGCCCTAGCGGGTGGATTCGTTGCTGTCTGCCTACCGTTCTTCATCCTTGCACCTGGCGCGATGTTCCGAATGGTCCTGACTGATCAACTCGGTCGCGACGGCGAAACCTACTTCTGGGCTCGCATGCGTGACATTCTTGCCCTCACTGAGCTTGACCCCAGCGCTGGCGCCGTAACCATGGGAACAGTCGCGCTGGTTGCGGTGATAGCGTTGATCGCCTGCATCTGGATACCACCGGCACGGTTGTGGGCCGCGTTGCTCGTCGCACAGCTCGGTGTTCTCCTGTCCGCGCCGAACCTCTTCATCAACTACACCGCCTACACGTCCGCGACGCTCGCGTTACTGATCGGTGGCGTCGCGCAGGTGATTTGCGGTGGGGTCGGCGCACAAGTCAGACCCATCCGTTTCGTCACGGTGGCACTAGCCGTCTGCCTGTTCGCTGGCCTGGGGTTCCTGAACCGCCCACCAGCGGGGTACCCATTCCCAGCCACCGATGTGTCGGCAGCAGTCAACGGGGCCTCCTGCGTGACCGCTGACAGCGCGACCGCCTTGATCCTTACAAACACCTTTCACTCGAACCTGGCGAATGGCTGTCCGGTTGTCGTCGACTTCACCGGGCAGGTCTACGAAACCCGGGGCTACCCGCTCTCTCGGTCGGAGAATCCGGAGTTCCAGCGGCTCGCACTTGAGTACCTGAACCAGGGCGAACGCGTCATCATCACTCGACAAGCCGCCGACGGATTCACGCCCGAGACGCTCGCCAACATTCAACGACGCCCCATTCTCTACACCAACAAGAACGTGACCGTTTACGGCCCGCTTCCCTAGCTCCGACCGTAGACACGTTTCCCGCTTACTGCAGATCCCCACCGTCCTGCCCTTTCTAGGCCCTAGTTGGGCCAGAAATGGGCAACACGGTGGGGATCTGCAGTAGAGGCGGAAGCGGGGCGGCTAGCCGGCGCAGAAGCCCCAGGTCGCGGGTTGTCCCGCCTTGACGGTGGCATTCCACGCCTTGCCCTTAGCGGTGATCGTGTTGTTAGCCACCGAGTAGTCCGCTGACCACAGCGACGTCACTTTGCCCTTGGTGACCGGTACCTTGACCGACCACGTGATCGGTGAAGTGCTCGCGGTGCTCACTGTGACATTCGTGCAGTAGCCAGTGCCCCAGTCAGTCGTGACCTGCACTGCGGTCGTGACACCACCGACAGTTGTTCCGGTCGGAGTTGGTGTCGGGCTTGCCGTCGTTGGCGTAGGGGTCGGCGTTGGAGTTGCCGTTGGCGTTGGAGTTGCCGTTGGCGTTGGCGTTGCCGTCGGGGGAGACGCTCCAACGATCGAACATGCCACCGCGACGCCATTCAGCTTTGCCGAACAAGTGGTCGCCGTCGGAGGAACGTAGCTTCGATCGGTGAAGCCGAAGGTGATTCCCGCTCCACTAGCTAGCGAGCCATTCCATTCGACGTTGCCCAGCGAGACCCGCCCGCCGGAGTACGACGCTGTCGCATTCCACGGCTCGACGTTGTTCGGCCACGGCATCGATAAGCTCCACGATGCCTTCGCCGACCCACTGGTGTTGGTCACGGTTGCGTCGTAGTTGCGCCCCGATCCCCATTCATCAGTCTTCTTCAACGCCAGCGTCACTCCGCCATTTGAGACCGGAGGAGTGGTTGCTGTTGGCGTGGGCGTCGGGGTTGCCGTTGTCGGGGTCGGCGTTGGGGTCGGCGTTCCAGCGGCGTTCACGGTGACGTCGTTACACGCGTAGAACGCCTCTTGGCTATCGCTTCGCTGCCAAATCGTGTAGATGATCGAATGCGATGACCGCTGCGGCAGGGTGGTGCGCAGAACCTCGGCCGCCGTCGGGGCGCTCGGACCAGAGTCGTAAACGAAGTCCAAATCGCTCCACTTCAGTGGAGCTGCCTTCACATCGAAGCCAGGCTTGGTGATGTACACGCGGTAGTACGCGGTGGCGTGCGGCGCGGTGTTCTGCCATTGGAGGATGTACTTCCCATCGGTCCCGGGCTTGAGGTTTGTGACCGGCCACTTGTCGCTCGCGGTGTTAAACGCCGCGTACTTGGCTCGGCCAGCGCTACAGAGCTGACCATCAGGAATCAGCGCTTGGTGGTTGCCGGCGGCAGCGCCAATGTTGACTTCATTCCAGTCGTAGAGCGCCTGGCTATTGGAAGTCCATGCCTGCTTGCACATCTCGTTGTCCGGAGTCAGGAACCGGCAGCCATAGGTACGCGCCGGTGGATCCTGAGTCGATCCATGCGCGGAGGCACTTGTTGCTGAGAAGACCACCCCGAGCGTTGCGAGCATGAGGGTGAGAACCGAAGTCACGGCGGTAGCCGCGAGACGGGTGCGGTTGGAACTCATGATGAGCCTTTCGCATTCGGGATTGTTGGGATCGCCAACTTGTGAGTTACTTACTCGGAAACTACTTCGGGTAACCAGATGCCCACCCTAAGTTCGATCCGCTGATTCGGCTACGCCGTAGCTCAATCGGGTTCCTCCTTAGGTATGAGATCTATCGTTTGGAACGGTGAAATGATCGGCTCAACGACTCCACGCCTTTTGACAATCAGCGTGGTTTTGTCAATCTCTTTACCATTTCTTGCTTCTTGTAGCTCCGCTGATTCGACTCCAACCCCAGCCATCTCAGGCAGCCAAGCGCCCGCACCTGGATCCGCGGATGGTGTCCACAGCGTCGCTGACACCGACTACGAACAGACCGCGCTCGTTGTCGATACGACCCAAGTCCAACTCGACCAGATCGCGCTCGACCCTTCGACCAAGGCCAGCGCGGCGGTCCTGGCGATCGCCAAGCAGTC
>DMNR01000065.1:3486-8859 GCA_003452655.1 Actinomycetota bacterium
GCCACGACCGACGAGCACCACAAACCTGCCGTCGGGAGCGCTCAGATCGCGGCGCTCAAGAAGCTTTCCGGTGCGGCGTTCGACACGGCATGGGCACGGGCAATGACTTCACTGAACGAGCAGGTCATCGCCGCAGCAGTCACCGAACTGAATGTTGGCGAGGACAAGGCGACCCGCACGTTGGCACGCGCGAAGATCGACTACGCATCTGCCCAAAACGGAGCGCTGCGACCCATTGCGAAGTAGCCCACACCCAACCCACGACTCCTGCGCCGCCCACACCGTTGTGTCATCGGAATCTTGAACGGGACGCAGGGGTTCGGGTCAGACAGTGCGCAGCGACGACTCGCGGACGATGAGTTCAAACTCCAGTGGGATCTCCGCGGGGTGAGATCCGTCCCGCACGACTCCCACGCACATGTCGGCGACGGCTTTCCCGCAGTCGAAGCTCCGGTAGGACATCGTTGAGATGGATGGCGTCATCGACTGTTCCACAAGTCCTTCGGCTTGCATGACAAGCAGCACGTCACCGGGAATTGACTTTCCCCGATTTGTGATTGCCTCCGTAACCAGTCGGGGAATTCCCAATGCGGAGAAGACTCCGTCAACCCCCGCTTCCAGCGCCGCATCAATTGCGCGCTGGATACCTTCAGGTGTGCTGTCGTGAGTCGATGTGCTGAACTCCAAGTCGTTCGCTGCCGCCCATCTTTCCAACGAGGTGTGCAGAGGTCCAAACACCCGCTCTGAGCCCTTGACTGACAACCAGTGCAGATGGGTGCAGCCCTCGTCACGTAGGTGGCCCGCAACAGCCGCCGCGATCGCATCGTTGTCGTAACTCAGCTGAACATTGTCGTGACGAGGAATCGGGTCGAGACTAATGATCGGCAGTCCAAACGGAACCCGCAGTTCTTCAAAAACCTCCGTTGCGTGATTGCCGAGTACCAATAACGCATCGATCCCGGAATCGATGAGTTCCTGCGCCCTGCGCTCCCCTGCGAACGAGACGACGAGTCCCTCGTCTGAACACCCGCGAATGAATGCGTCGTTAAAACGGAGCCAGAACAGGCTATTCGCTCCGACGACAAGCTCGGTTACCGATTCGACGGCGAGCACGCCGATGACCTGACTACGACCGCGACTCAAACCGCTCGCCGAAGAGTCGAGCCGGTAGCCGAGGCGCCTCGCGGCTTCCTTCACACGCCGAGTGGTCTCGGCACTCATCTTCTTCTGACCATTCAGCACGTAGGAAGCAGTGGTCTTGGAGACCCCAGCAGTCAGCGCCACTTTGGCAAGAGTCGGTCTTGAAGCCATGGTCAGGAGTCTCTCAGCGCCGCACCTTAGGTCGCGCGTTACGCGATGCCGGGGGTCGCTACGGCACCCGCATGCCCATGGTGACTACCGCCCGCGGAGACGATTCGATGGAGTCGGCGTCGCCGGGTGGCCGAATCCGCCAAATGCTGCTGAGCAAGGACCGACACGATTCTGAGTCCGGCTGAGCTAAAGGCAACCGTGTGACTAGAGATACCCGGCCCCGTCGCACAGGTGGCTGACCAGGCTGAACAGGGTCAGCCCAACCGTTCCGTAGATCATCCACTTAGTCTCGATCTTCGTAAGCGCAGTCGCCGCGAGCAAGGGCAGGCACCACAGCAAGTACCAGGGTTGCACCGCCGGGCCGAGGACAACGAGCGCCAGGAACGCGAGTCCGGCTGCGCGAACGGGGTTGCGCGTCCCCGGCCGTAGGCAGAGGTAAGCGATGAACGCCAGGGCCGCAACTGTTGCGAGCACTCGGAATGCCGCGATCAACGTGTCTGTCGCGTTGAAGCCACCGACGTCAACGACCGCGCCGATTGCCATGCCGGCAGCAGTTGGCGGCGACAGCCAGGTCTTCACAGAGGCCGGAGTTGCTACCGCATTGAGCCAACCGAATCCGGTTCCCGAGGCGAAGGCCAAGCCGACCATCACGGTTAGCGCGACAGCAGCCGACTGAACCCAGCGGCGAACCACCAGCGTCATCGGCGCACCCTGGCCGGCCCACAACAGGCCAGCAAACGGCAAAGCCACCAGGCCGATCGGTTTCACGGCTGCTCCCAAGGTGATGAGCAGAACCCCGAAATACGGGTGCTTGCGGACCACAAGAGCGAACCCAGCGGCGATCAGTCCGATCATCAGCGCATCGTTGTGGGCGCCGGAGATGAAGTGCATGAAGACGAGCGGATTGAGCACACCAAGCCATAGCGCTCGGGCCGGGTTGACGCCATAAGCCTTGGCTAGAACCGGAACGGCCCACGCCAAGATCGCCACACCAACGACGGCTAGAACGCGGAACATCAGTGCCATGGAGAAAGCGCTCGGCCCAGCAATGTCGGAGAAGAGTCGACCGAAGAGCAGGAACACCTGGCCGTAGGGGCTCGTGGCGTCTGCCCACAGCGGATCGACCCCGTCGTTGACCCAGCCGGGCATCACCGATGGCCCGGTCAAATATGGGTTGAATCCACCAGCCATCAACTTGCCTTGGGCGACGTAGGAATATACGTCGCGACTGAAAAGCGGCGGTGTCAGCAACAGCGGCACGGACCACGCGGCAAGCGTCATCCAAAGGCGGCGCAAGTCCGTTGATCCGGATCGTGTCAGTTCGGTCCCGAGTTGCAACCACGCAAGCAACAAGATGACAACGCCGACTATGAGCGAACAGGCCGCAGCGATTGTTCCGAAGGTGGTCGATTGCAGAACATCAATGAGCGGTGGCGCGGGGAGCGAACCTTTGACTGGAACCCAGCCGACCCCAACAGCTCCGGCGCCGATCAGCGCCGTACCAACTAGTCCCGGGACGACGCTGCGTGCAAAGAAGGCCGGAAGCGAATCCTGGGGCGCCGCTGGGGAAATAGCAGTCGTGGTGACTTGCCCCAACGACTCAGTAGACACCTCAAGAGATTAGCAGCGAAAAGTGGTCCAAAACACTGATTGTGAGCTACCTAGCGATCACTGGATCGATGGAACCAGTTACCCGATCGAGTGGCTTCCCAGCGGAAATGTTTCAGCTGGAAGGCGATCCAGATGGACCGGCTTGTCCGTTTGCCGAGCAAATCGCTTGATTTTCGACAGCGAGCAACCGGTTGAAGACCGCGTCGTTGCCCTTCGGGGTTATCTGGCTATTGACAACCACAACCACGCTGTTGCTGCCGTCGGCGGTGCTCCCGACGAAGGCCGTGTAGCCGGGCATGTTCCCGGTATGCCCGAACACGGTTCCGCATGCCGTCTCGTATCGGTAGATGCTCAATCCGCTTGAGTTGGTGCCGGGCCCAGGGGGTCCTCCGGCACCTGGAACGAACCCGGCCGGATCGGTCAGGACCTGTGGGTTGAACAGCTTGCCGGACACGAAGCCGCGGATGAACGTGTTGAGGTCGTTCGCGGTCGAAATCATCCCGCCCGAGGCCCATGCCAACCCTGGATTGATCAGCTCACTGACGTCTTCTGGGGGCGCAGGGGTGCCCTCGGGGATGGAAGGTGGGTTCACGTCATATCCGTGAATGAACCCGCTGGGCAGCGCGGTTGTACTCGGCAAGCTGGTGTTCGACAGTTTCATCGGGGCGGTGACCAAGTCCTTGAGGATCTCGCTGTACGGCTTTGAAAGGACTCGCTCCGCAACCAGGCCCGCGACGATGTTGTCTGTATCTGAATACCCGTATTGGCTACCCGGCTTGAAGTCCAGCGGCTTGTTCGCGACGTAGCCGACGAGCTGCTGCGGCGTGCGTTCCATCTTCGGATTCGCAATGAACTCCTTGAGGAATTTCGGACTCTTGATGTAGTCCGGCAGTCCACTGGTGTGTTGGAGCACCTGTGCGAGCGTCGCCTTTCCCCAGGCAGGAGGTGATGAGGGAAGCGCTTGTGCAAGTGTGGAACTGAGTACCAACTTGCCCTGGGCGGCCAGAGACAGCAGCACCGCTCCGCTGAAGGGTTTGGACACGCTGGCAATCCGGGTAGTCGCGCTCGCCGACATCACCTGACCGGTAGAGATGTCGGCCTTGCCTTCAGCGAGTTCGTAAACCTGCGAGCCCTGTTGAACGATCGTCATCACGCCGGGCGGCCCACCGTTTTCGGACAGCGCCGTCATTGCAGCACGCAACTGCGATTCGCCGGCAAGCGGCGGTTGGCTCGACCCGCCTAAAGATGAGGAACTTCCGCACGCTGTCAGGGCTCCTGCCCCCGCGAGTAACAACGCCACTGCGCCGAGTCTGGTGATTCGCTGTGGCAGATGCATGAGAACTCCGGAGGTTTGAAGCGATGAGATTCCCAGAGACTACTTCGGACGTATGTCACACCTTCTCGCGCGGGCTTACCCGTTTGTGATTAGCCCATTCGGGGTATCCCAAAGACAAACGAGGACCATCTATTCGAAGGGACGGCGGCGATGTCTGCCCAGAACACAACTCAGCACGAGGCACGTACGCCCGGTTGGTTCTCTGACCCTCTTGATTCCAACCGGATCCGCTTCTGGAACGGTCAGGCGTGGACCCATGACACGGCAGCTCGTGTCGACCTGCCACCGCCGACCGGACTGCCGCATCCGGCACCGACCACGCCGGGCCCTGGAATACCGCCAGCCGCAGGTGTCACTCCCACCGCCGCACACGCAGTCCCTGCACCAAACCCATACACCGGGCCAGCGCCACACCACGAACCAGACCAGAGTCTCACCCAAGGCAAACCGGGAAAGTCCGGGAAATCTCGGCGACGCAAGAGCCACGGCTCCGGATCGGTCGGATTGCGCGCGAATATGTTCACCAGCGCAGCGGTCGTCTTGGGAATCCTCGCAATCGTCTTCATGCCGCTCTACGTGGGAGCGCTGGCAATTGCCAGCGGTGCCCTCGCGTTCGTTCGCGGTGAGCGCAGGGCAGCAACCGGGCTAAAGATCGCGATCCTGGGGATGGCGGTCGGCGTCGCGCTGGCATACGTCTCAGCGCGATTTGGGCTGCCTTTCTAGATCTTGGGATCCGGGCGACGCGAACCGGCTGCTTGGCGCACGTCTCCGGCAAGTTCGTCTGAAATCAGCTTGTGAACGTGAGCGCTTAGCTCGGCTGTCGTTGATGATTCGACGACAGAGAGCGGAACCTCTGGGAGCACGGTGACGGAAATCGGATGACGACCCTGGAGGATGAATCCATGCTTGGGCAAGGCATTCGACGTTCCCCGAATCACGATAGGCACGATGGCGGTGTCAGTGTCGCGAGCCATCTCGAATGCTCCGCGCTTGAAGTCCTTGAGTTCGCCTGTCTTTGACCGCGTTCCCTCGGGGAAGATCATGATCGACGAACCGGACCGAAGGGTCGCCTCTGACGCTGCCATCATCTCGGCGATGCTCTCGCGGTCACCTCG
>DMNR01000050.1 GCA_003452655.1 Actinomycetota bacterium
GGTCCAGACCTTCTGCCCGTTGATAACCCATCGGGCGTTGTCGCCCTCGCCTTCAAGTCGTGCAGTGGTTTTGACGTTCGCAAGGTCAGAGCCAGCATCTGGTTCGCTATAGCCCTGACACCAGTATTCGGTTCCGTTCACGATGCCAGGGAGGAACCTCGCCTTCTGCTCGTCAGATGCGAAGTGAATCAGTGTTGGGCCGAGGAGTCCTTCACCAATGAGTCCTGCGCGGCCTGGTCCGCCGCCGCGGGCGTACTCCTCATGGAAGATGACTTCTTGGTCCATCGGGAGGCCTCGTCCGCCGTACTCAACGGGCCATCCCACTGCGGTCCAGCCGTGCTCGGCGAGGTGGCGTTCCCAGCGCATGCGGTCCTCAACAAACATGTGCTCGTCGCCAGGTCCTCCGCGGTGCTTGAGATGCGCGAACTCCCCGGCAAGGTGCTCCGACATCCATTGTCGGATCTCCGTCCGGAACGCTGCGCTTTCTGTTGACTCGGCCTGGTGCACTCTGCCTCCGATGTGTTGATGTTCCGGCGTTGTCACCTGGGTGCCTCACAATACCTNACGCCTCGTCAGATTCTCCACCTGCCCAGACCGTATGGCGTCAGCAAAAAGGCCGGAGGCACCCGAGAAACTCGAGTGCCTCCGGTACCGCTTTCCCCAGCGGCTGTGTGGCTGCCACCCTGCGCAACATCAGTGCGCTGTGGTCGCCACCGTTCTTCGTGCTATTGACAGATCCGGGAGTCGTATGCGCTTCCGCTCACAGATGCACCGCCTCGGCTTGCAGTTACCTGAGCCTCAGCCTCACATATCCACTTCCCAGGCTGAATGAGTTCACCCTTGAACTCCAGGTAGTGCTCATAACAGCTCTGCGTGGTGCAGGTCTTCACGAGGCCACCGAATGGGTCGTAGAGCTTCCAAAGCCAGGTGATCGGCCCAGTTCCAGGAAGGTTCGCAACAGTCGCCGAAAAGGTGAAATCCGGATTAGCGCTCGTGACTGAGATGGTCGGCAACGGCGTGATCAGTCGAGTTCCGTAGATTCCCAACTGTCCACCGCGGTTCTGGATCGCCACGTTGGTGAGTCCAAGGCTGACCCCGGGGATGAACCCAGACAGCGATGGCAGTTTGAGCTGTCCCAAGCTGGTGTTTCCCAGAACCTGACCGAGTTGGTTGGCCAGGTCGGAAACCACCTGCGTGATGGTTGGGAGGCCAGCGTTGCTTTGGTTGGCATGACCGCAGTAGCCGTAACTGAAGAAGTAGGCGCTGTTGTAGTCGGCGAGACAACTCGTGAACTCAACTTCGGGTGCGAGAGTCACTGTTGGAACAACTGCGCCGTTGGCTTGATCCCAGGTCGCGTTCACCGTGCCGACCAGAGAGATTCGGAACTTGTGGCCACCGAGTTCGACCTTGAGGTCCGGCACTGCCACTGGGAGTAGCCCCGATGCTTTCGTGTTGTAGATCGGAGCAATTGTTGATGTTGCGCCAGCGCCGCCTGAACCGAAGTTGAGGAGGCCCTTTTCAGTGAGGTCATGAAAGAGAACTGAGATCAAGCGTGCATCAATAACTGCTCCGATGTCTCGAACTGTCCCGCCCGAGTCGGTGTGAGGTGCAACGACTGACCTCACCGTGGCTGTGGTTGTTGGGTCCACCACGTTCGGCCAGGTGCCACCAAATGCAGCCCCAATCGTGCCGAGATTTCCGGTCGCCAGAACGTCCAACCCGGGGGTGGTCCCAAAGCTCTCGTCAGTGCTGCACAAGCTGGCGCAGGAATCGGCGAAGCCAGTGAGCGACGGTTGGATCCCGCCGATGGTCGGAATGCTGCCGGCAATGTTGAGCCCGTTCAGGATCTCCTCAAGTTTGCCTGGTGCGCCATCCTTACCGTTCAACAAGTTCAGCACCGTCTTGGTGAGTGCCTTCGCTGCAATGCCTTTGCCAACCCACTTGGCGAGCAGCCAGCCCGCAACGCAGCCGGGTCGAGCCCAGTTGTACCAGGGCATCCACAGGTTGGTTGCTTTGACGTTGCTGAGCTTGCCGGAGGCGTGGGTGCGCAGGGAGAGAGGACTTGTAGCGCCTTCCTCCACCCACGCATCGAAGTTGCCAGTTGCTGAGACGTCGAAGCCGCCCTTGCACCAAAAGAGCGTGAAGAAGCGCATCTTCCCCTCGAGTTCGAGGCCCGAAATTGAAGCATCTACGCCAACTCCGAAATCGCCGGACTGTCCAGTCACGCCATTCCACGTCAAGTCAACGGTGCGTGAGCCCCCTGACAGGGAGGTCACCTTGAAGCTCAGGAGGAGGTCCAACACCTGCGCCAGGATTCCCCCGAAGAAGAGCCCTGCCCAGTCCAGAGCGTTCGGGGCGTTATTGCTGTCCCATTCGAAACTTGCCTGACCTTCCCCGTCCCATTGCCAGTTCGTGAACTTCTTTGGCGTGAGGGCGTCGTAGAAGAACTGACCGATGAAATCGTAGCTGGGGACGTTGTTGAGCCCCGTTTGAATTCCGTTGAGGACTAGGCCCCGGAGTTTGTTTTCTGCATCGTTTCCAGGGTTCGAATCGAGGTCGACGAGCAAGGAGGCGGCAAGGAACACACCAGCTGCGTGAGCAAGGCTCGAGCGGGTAGTCATCGGTGCCTGACCGACATGGAGCATGACCTGATCAGCGCCAGTCCAGAATTGCGGCCCAGCCTGTGCGAGTGCGATGTCCCAGCCTGGCTGCCCGAACTGAAAGTAGGGGTCCCACTCGACGACCTCTGCGTAGATCTGGAATCCGGGCTCCTGAATGCTGGCCCCATTGAGCGGCACCCAGACAACTGCGTAGCCTTCCGATCCGCTGCCAGCGGTGTTGGCGTAGCAGAACAGACCGCCACCCGCTGGCGCGCCTGCGGCTGGCACCCGCGCCTGGAAGATCGTTGATGCGTGGTTGCCGATCGTTGACTTTCGATGTACCCACACGTCGAGTGCGTCCATCGAGAAGCCTTTGTTGGCATCCTTTACATGGACCACAACTTTGAGGAATCCGTTGACGACCTCGGCAGTACCTCCGAGGGTCGACCACGGTGCGCCTGCTGACAGGAAGGAATCATGTTTTGGCGTTGTGATCCGAACTCCACCTCCGGGAGTGTTTCCCGTCCCGATTGCCGGGCAGCCTGCGGGCGGTG
>DMNR01000074.1 GCA_003452655.1 Actinomycetota bacterium
GGGTCGATCAGCCGGATGGTGACAGGCAGGCTGTCCATGGCCCGGAAGAGACCGTCGAAGTCCTCGCGCTGGAAGGGCAGCAGCACTGCCAACGCCTCGTCGCGTGTCGCTTCGTCCTTGGCCAGGATCATCTTCTGGACGGTCGGCAGACGGCTCGTTTCGAAGAACATGTGCTCGGTGCGGGTCAGACCGATGCCTTCAGCGCCGAATCTGCGGGCGCGCTGCGCGTCCACCGGGTAGTCGGCGTTGGCCCAGACACCCAGCGTGCGGATCTCGTCCGCCCAGCTCAGCAGCTTGATCAGATAGGGGTCTTCGATGTCCGGGTCTTTGGTGGCGATCTTGCCGGTGAAGATTTCGCCGGTCGTGCCATCGAGCGAGAACCAGTCGCCCTCGTAGAAGACAGTGTTGTCGACGACCATGCGGCGTTCTTCGACGTTGACGCTCATGCTTGCCACGCCGACGACGGCCGGAATGCCGAACTGGCGGGCAACCAATGCGGCATGGCTGGTGCGGCCGCCGCGGCTGGTGATAATGCCCTTGGCTGCCAACATGCCGTGGACGTCGTTAGGAGTTGTTTCAGGGCGCACCATGATTACCGGGCGCTTGTGCTCCTTGGCCCAGGTTTCAGCAGTATCGGCGTCGAAGGTGACCTGACCGACCGCCGCGCCAGGAGAAACATTGAGGCCGACCGCAACCAGTTCACCACGGGCAGCCGCCTCTTTCTTGGCGTTCAGATCGAACTGCGGGTGCAGGTAGAAGTCGACATGCTCAGGCTGGACACGCTGGACAGCCTCGACCTTGGAGATCAGTCCTTCGCCAACCATATCGACCGCGATGCGGATGGCGGCCTGCGCGGTTCGCTTGGCGTTGCGGGTCTGCAAGATCCAGAGGGTGCCGCGCTCGACCGTGAATTCGATGTCTTGAGTCTCGCGGTAATAGTGTTCGAGCTGATTAGCAATGGCCGCCAGTTCCTCGTACATCTCCGGCATCACTTCCTTCATGTCCACCATGCGCATGGTCTGGCGGGAGCCGGACACCACATCTTCACCCTGGGCATTGATCAGGAAGTCGCCTTCGATCTCGCGCACACCATCGGAGACGTTGCGGGTAGTGAGCACGCCGGTGCCGCAGTCACTGCCCATGTTGCCGAACACCATGGTCACGATATTGACGGCGGTTCCCAGGTCGTGGGGAATCTTGGAAGCGTTGCGATAGTCGATGGCGCGCTTGCCGTTCCAGGAGCGGAACACCGCCTCGGTGGCCAAACGAAGCTGATCGTAGGGGTCGGAGGGGAACTCGCGCCCGGTATCCTTCTTGACAATCGCCTTGAATTCGTCGGTGATCGCTTTCAGGTTTTCGACGCTCAGGTCGGAGTCGCTGGCGACGCCTGCCTTGTGCCTGTAGGCTTCCAACACCTCTTCGAAATCATCCTTGGGCACATCCATCACGACCGATCCGAACATCTGAACCAGACGGCGGTAGGAGTCGTAGACGAACTTCTCGTTCCCGGTCAGTTCGACCATGCCGGCCACGGTCTCGTCGTTCAGGCCAATGTTGAGGACGGTGTCCATCATGCCTGGCATCGAGAACTTTGCGCCGGAACGGCAGGAGACCAGCAACGGGTTTTTGGGATCGCCGAATTTCTTGCCAGTTTTCTCTTCAGTGGCGGCCATGGCGGCCAGTTCCTGTTCCCACAGACCGTCCGGCAGCTGCTGGTCTGCTGCAAGATAGGCATTACACGCCTCAGTCGTCACGGTGAATCCTGGAGGTACCGGTAGCTTGCCGCGAATCATATCGGCCAGACCGGCGCCCTTGCCGCCCAAAAGTGAGCGCACACCGTCCCAACTGCCGCCGACGTACTTCTCTGCCTCGTCTACCTCATCGAATAGGTAGATCCATTTCTTGCTCATGATTTGCTCCTTGAAATCTTTCGAATGGTCCGTAGAACACCAGCAACGCTGGAAGGCCTGCCAGGTGCTAAACAAAAACGATCCCGCCGGCGCCGTAGCTCGCCACCAAGCGGGACTACTCATTGAGTATAGATTATATGCTCATAAACTGGTTTTTGCAAGATCATTAGGTGAAGAAAGGTGCGAAAACGCTACAGCCTGCGATACATCTATTCAGTATCACAGCGTCCGCGGGTTATTGAGAAGATATGAAAACTGGTTGTGAAAAAACGTAGGATTTACAGCACCTGTGGTATACTACCGCGGTCATAACAATGTTCAAGGCCCCGAAGGAACAAAACAGGCAATGGCATTATGAACGCCTGTGAGCAATTCTACCTCTTGTCGCCTTGGTAGAGTGATCTCGACAAGATCAAAGATTGGCATTGAAGGACATCCCGGCATCAGGAATCGATAGTATGAGCAGAAACCCTCGAATCGCAGTATTTACAAGTGGCGGGGACTCGCAAGGTATGAACGGTGCGGTGCGCGCGGTGGTGCGCGCCGGTGTCAGCGCAGGGCTGGAAGTGTTCGCGATCTACGAGGGCTATGAAGGGATGATCCGCGGCGGAGACTACATCCGCTCGATGCAGCACGATGACGTGGGCGGCATCCTTCATCTCGGCGGCACCGTTATTGGATCAGCCCGGTCAGACGCGTTTCGTACCCGCGAAGGACGGCTGGAAGCGGCCTTCAACCTGGTCAGCCGCGGCATCGACGCGCTGGTGGTGATCGGCGGCGACGGCAGCCTGACCGGCGCCAACCAGTTCCGCCAGGAATGGCAGAGCCTGCTGGTCGAACTTCAGGAGCAAGGCCGGCTGGCCGAAGAGGTCGCCGCGCAGCACCCGCATCTGGCTATCGTCGGACTGGTCGGCTCCATCGACAACGATATGTTCGGCACCGACATAACCATTGGCACGGACACGGCGCTCCATCGCATCGTCGAGGCGGTGGATGCCATCGCCAGCACCGCCGCCAGCCACCAGCGCACCTTCGTGGTGGAGGTCATGGGACGTCACTGCGGCTATCTGGCCTTGATGGCCGGCCTGGCCACCGGCGCAAACTGGATATTGATCCCCGAAAGCCCGCCGCCGCTCGGCTGGGAAGATGAGATGTGTGAGACTATCGGCGCCGGCCGGGACACGGGGCGACGCCACAACATCGTCCTGGTGGCCGAAGGCGCCATCGACTGCGAGGGCAAGCCGATCTCCAGCGAATACGTGCAACGCCTGCTCAGCGAACGGCTGGGCGAGGACACGCGGGTTACGATCCTGGGACACGTCCAGCGCGGCGGCTCGCCCAGCGCCTTTGATCGCAATCTGAGCACACTGCTGGGCGTTGAAGCGATCGACGCGATCCTGTCGATGGAATCAAATGGCGAGCCGCTGGTCGTGGGCATGCAGGGCAACAAGTTGACCCGGACGTCACTGAAGGTCGCTCTGGAAAAGACCAAGGCCGTCGCCGACGCCGTCGCCGCCAGGAAGTTCGATGAGGCGCTCGAATTGCGCGGTCATTCATTCAGCGCCTCATTCGAAATTGTCCGCACGCTTGTCCGCGCCTCGCCCCACCCGCCCGCGCCAGAACAGCGCCGGTTGCGCATCGCCATCATGCACGGCGGCGGGCCTGCACCGGGCATGAACACGGCCGCGCGCGCCGCCGTCCGCATCGGCATCGATCGCGGCCATATCATGCTGGGCGTGCGCAATGCGTTTCGCGGCCTGATCAACAACGAAATTACCGAACTGAACTGGATGAGTGTCAACGGCTGGGCCACGCGCGGGGGGTCAGAACTGGGGACGAACCGGACAGTGCCCAAGGGCCGCGACCTTTATGCCATCGCCCGTAGCCTGGAAGAGCACCGGATAGACGGCATCCTGATGATCGGCGGGTGGTCGGGCTATCAGTCGATTGTGGAACTGCACAACCAGCGCAAGAATTACCCCGCGTTTGATATTCCGATGATCTGCCTGCCGGCAACGATCAACAACAATCTGCCCGGCACGGAGTTGAGCGTCGGGGCAGACACGGCTTTGAACAGCATCATTTCGGCCGTGGACAAGATCAAGCAATCGGCCGTTGCTTCCCAAAGAGCGTTCATCGTAGAAGTCATGGGCTACTACTGCGGCTATCTGGCCCTGATGGGCGCGCTGGCGACCGGTGCGGAGCGCGTCTATCTGCACGAGGAAGGCGTTACCATGCATGACCTCGTGGCGGACGTGGAAGAGTTCCGCAACGCCTTCGAACGCGGCAAGCGCCTCGGCCTGGTGATTCGCAACGAGATGGCCAACGAGGTCTATACCACCAACTTCATGCGCATGTTGTTCGAGGAGGAAGGCGGCTCTCTCTTCGACGTACGCCAAGCCATTCTGGGTCACATGCAGCAGGGCGGCGAGCCGTCGCCGTTCGACCGTATCTTCGCGACGCGATTGGGCGTACATTGTATCGACTTCCTCGAAGAGCACATCCTGAAAAAGGATCCATTGGGAGTCTGCATCGGCCAGGTGCGCGGGGAACTCAATCTGACGCAACTGGACGATGTGCCGCGCATGATGGATTACGCCCATAGCCGGCCGTTGAAACAGTGGTGGATGGACTTGCGGCCGATCGCGCAGTTGCTGTCGCGGCAGGGAACGTCGATTCCCGGCGACGAACGAAATCTTTAGTCATCACGATTGATTCTATATTTTATTTATCTTTGTTGAAGGAGATTGATTGGTATGAGAATTGGAATCCTGACAGGCGGCGGCGACGTGCCGGGCCTGAACCCCTGTATCAAAGCGGTTGTAAACCGCGCGATTGACGCGGGCCACGAGGTCGTCGGCATTCGTCGGGGATGGGGCGGCTTGCTCATGGTGGATCGGGATGACCCGACCACCATCGAAAAATTCATCCTGCCGCTCGATTATAACTCTGTCCGAACCATCGACCGCACTGGTGGCACGATCCTGCACACCAGCCGCACCAACCCCGGCAAAGTGAAGCCCGGCAGCGTGCCCGAATTCCTGATGGACCCGGAGCATCCGGAAGCCGAGGCGGCCGACAACTCGACGCGCGACTTTACGCCCCACGTCCTGAAAAACCTGGAGTATTTGAAGATCGACCGCCTGATTCCGATCGGCGGCGACGACACGCTCAGCTATGGCGAGCGGCTCCATCGCGAGGGGTTCCCGGTGGTTGCCATCCCCAAGACGATGGACAA
>DMNR01000417.1 GCA_003452655.1 Actinomycetota bacterium
GATCCCGCCCCAACCGTTATTGATATCGATCCCTGGTCCGGTATTGTAGGCGATCTCATTCGACGAGATCAGCGGTGCCCAAGAATTCGGGTTTGGTCCCGGATTCGCTGTGACATAGACACCGGCTCCTGGTGGAGCAGTAGCGCATGAAGCACCATTGTTCTTGATCAGGTTGCCACTGATGGTGACAGATACACCTGCTACAGCAGCTCCCCAACACTTCGCACCGCGAATCTCGTTGTCCGAAACAATCATCTCGGCAGCACCGATGACTCCATTGACGTTGCTTGCGCCATCTAGTACGAGCCGACGTACTGCTACCTGGGCATTGGCGCCAAGAGGTTCAGTGACGAGTATCTCGGCGGAAAAGCCGGGATTAGCCTTCAGTACAACCTGGCCCCGGACGTCAGCCTGAAGGGTTCTGCCAGGCTGGATCAGGATTTGCGAGCTGAAGCTGTAGGTGCCGGGCGACACAGTCACGCAGTCGTAGCCTGCTGTGCCGAGTGCCGTGTTGAGCGACGGTGTGTTGTTCGAACCCGGAGAAGTGTTCCCGGTCCAAGCAAGGCATGTGAGAGCACTCGCCGACGGCGCGTCTGTAATCACCAGAAGCGAGGTGCTTGCGAGCGCAGATGCAAGTAGCACTGCCCTCATTCGTGCGCGGACATGAACGTTTGAGTTCATTAGCTGTTCCCTTCTGGCTCAGCCCGCTGCAAGTGAGGGTAGCACGTTGCGCTGGAGATCGGTCGGGACTCTTCGAACCCCAGAGGAACACGCTTGAGCGCACGCCGACAACTCCCTAACGTGAACTCGGCGGGCTCCACCGGTGCTCGCTACACGGTTGACACGACATGCAGTTACGAGTTGACAGAAGTTCGTGGACCAGTCATGTGGCACCGGCAGGACGCTGGCACCGTCGAGCGCAGGTCAGATTCGCGACGCTGACGCAGGCCGCCGCGCGTCCACATAGAAGTGCTTGACCGTCGCCCCGAGATCCCGTGCCACCTCGGCGGTTCGGCGTTGCAGCTCCGTCACCTTCGAGTCGTGCTGCCGGCCCTCGCGGTATCTGACCGCCACGAACCAGCCTTCGGTGCATCCGTCAGACGTCATGTAAGAGGTCAACTGCTGCTCCAGCCCGTTCCAGAACTTGCCGCTCGTGGTCTTCTTGAACTCGATCAGTATGCGGATTCTCGATCCCTGCGAGAGCTTGAAGTCGACGGGGCCCCGCCCGAGCTCGACCTCGCGGTCAAGTTCCACGTTAAAGAGCCGGAGGTAGTTCTGTGCTACGCCGAGGAACGCCAGCTGCAGGGCCTCCTCGGGCTTCTCGCTGCCATCGTCGTTCCAGAGGAGGCGCCAGCCTGCCTGCTGCTCCACGAACCGCTTGAAGAGTTCCAGCACGCTTTGGAGTAGAGCGCGCAGCTCGTTCTGGTCGGTGACCTGGCTGATGGTGGTGACAGGGTTCGCCGCTGCGAACTCCCGGCCCGCTCGGTCCCAGTTGATCAGGCCCTGACGGTCGGCATCGAAGTCGTAGCCTTTCAGATCAGGCCGCGATTCCTGCTCATCCGCCCAAGTGTGAATCCGGTCAGGGTGTTGCCTAGCAAGCTCGACGATCTTGCGCTTGGAAACGCGCTGGCCCACGTTGACGTTGAGCTGCTGCCGCAGATCGCTATTGAGGTTTGAATCAAACCAGTCATTGGCGTTGAGCACCGGAAGCGTGTTGAGAAAGCGGCGCGGCACAAGGATGACCGGCTTGCCGGTAAGCGGATTGGTCGGCAGGTCGACGGCCTGCGAGAGCCACCGGCCCTGTGCCGCAATGCAGCTGGAGCTGACGACGACGTGTCTGCTCATCTGTATTCCATGCTTCGTCGCAACGCGCTGTGTGTACTTGANNGTGATGCTTGAGCACGTTGCAGGCTGCGTCGGAGATTCTGTCGGCGCCGATGCCCTCGGTGAGGATTCCCACCTCCTCGATGTGCTTCGGCCGGAGGATGCCGCGCGAGATGGCTACAGCGATCCCGTCCACCATCGTCTGGGCGAATTGTCCGCCGGAGCCTGCGCCGCTCGTACTGTCCTTGGTGTACCCGAGGCCGAACTCGACCGGCTCGGGAAACATGAGCAGCCGCTGGGCTATCTTCGCCTGTGGCGAGGACTTGCTGCCGCCACCGGCAATCAGCGTGAAGCAGTGTGCGAAGTGGTCAACGAGCTCATCGTGAGCGTTCTTCCACCGTGCGCTGGTTTCGATGAAGAGGAAGATGGGGTCAACGAAGAGCTTGGTATCGATGCCAAGGTGTGGATCGAACCAGTCGTCCGACTTGGTGATCCTCAGACCGAACGCTTCGCTGAACCGCATCTACTTCTCCCCGCGCTTGGCCCGACGCTGTGTCCATGGCCACCGACGCCTGACTTCCTGCCGTTCATCTTCGCTCCGAGATGCCACTTCGCTGGCTGCGTTCTGGGCAGCACGGTGATCCCGATCTCGCGCCCGTCGAATCTCCTCCGGCGAGAACTTGTAGGACCAATGGACATCTCCGCGCTTGATCCAGTAATGGGACTGGCAGGCGAAGCTCCAGTTGCCGACTGACGGTGTAACGGAGACGTCGACACCATCGAAGCCAATCTGCCAGTCCGTAGGAGAGATCGGGGTCACGACCTTCTGGCCGCATCCGCAGCAGCAGTTGTGCGCCGCTGTCCGATATTTGATGCTGACGTAGATCACACCGTCGTCGATCTGGCTCGGGATCAGATCCACGAACTGCGGCCGGAGATGCAGGACGCGACTCACGACCGCTCCTCACTGTCGAGGACGTTGGTGTCGATCGTGAACACACTGTGGTGTTCGCGCCGGTAATCGCGGTAGAAGCCACGAATCTTCTTGTACTTGATCACCGCCAACGTCGCGTTCAGGCAGTTCAGATCTGCGACCTGGATGTTCGTAGCGTAATCGTCGCCGCCATCCACGGCTGCCGTAGGGACTCGCTTCGAAGCGTGCCCGTTGGCCGATCGCGTCACGGTGGTGGTCCTCACGATGCCGCCAATCGACCCGTCTGCCTCGTTGAGCCCCATACCGACGTCGATGAAGTCGATGCCCCGAGCGATTAGATGGTTGACGACTTCACGCTTACTCGGTCCGCCATCGAACGCCAGGAAGACAAACTCCATCTCGTTTAGCTCGTCGAGACGGTCAGGCGTCAGGTAGTAGGGATGCGCCACAAGCCCTACCCTCATCGGGTCGTACTTGTCACGGAAGTAGTCAACCTTCAGTGGCCGATGACGAACGTTCTCTTCAGATGCAGCGCCCGGTGCTCGGAAGGCGTTGTGCTGCATGAACTGATCGCCATCGAACAGGTGGATCTCGACAACGGGTGTCTTGGCGATGAGGTCAAGGACGTAGCCGCCCGTACCACCGAGGCCAATGATCGCCACCTTCGACGACTTCAGCTTCTTCGAAGCCATCACGATGCCAACTCGGGCAGATGCGTCATCCGCATACCGAAACGGAGACTCGGGGTCCTCGTCTGCGCGCAAGTCGTACCCCGTAGCCGTGGCATCCGGATCAATCGCCCGAGCGTGCGAGAGCAGCATGTCGGTGTAGCTGATCATCTTTGACGAGTAGTCAGGGTAGCCACCAGCGCCGACCGGGTAGCGGCTGAATCGGTGTCTGGCCGTGACGCCGTCGGTGAGGGTCTTCTCCTCGCTGTCCGCAAACAGTTGGCTCAGTACAACGCCCTGCGCACTGCATGGGTTGCGGCCGGTGAACCAGACCGTGTGATCGGCCTGCGGCCCAAGTGCGTCATCTGGCCCGAGCGTCAGAACGGTGACGAGTGCACCGTACGCAACCTTCCGGTGAGTATTGACATACGGCACTCGATCGACGACGAGGTATGCGTCCTGGACCCGGACGTCGTACTGCTCATCAACAAGACGCCGAAGATCGTCGCTACGACTTAGTAGTGGGTGTGACATTGAAGACCATGTCCTTCTTCACCTTGACCGACTGGCCGGCAACCAACGTCCCCGGCTTGTGTTCATGCTCGGAGTCGAAGTAGGTGATCTCGAAGCCGATGTCATTCCCAGTCGGCGGCACCGGGTACGCGAGGTCTACCAGCTGCTCATAGCTGATCTCGTGCTCCGTCCAGACCTTCTCCTGGCCGTTAACAATGATGGTGACGTCGTGACCGTGCTCACCATGGCTTTCGTGCTCGCTCATCAGAATTCTCCTTCTTGGGGGTTAACTTTCGGCTCGTCTGTAGCCTTGCGGCGTCTCGAACTCTTGTTCGATTATACCACTCGATGTTCGCCTCGAGCTCGTAGAGATCGAGGCGTTCGCGGAGTGACGCCAGGGCTTTGGTCTTGTGTGGGTATGCCGATGCGAGCGGGCCGTAGCGGTGGTAGCTGACGGCCATTCGGTTGGCCATTCGTTGGACGAACTCGAAGGAGAACTCTTCAACCGGTCCAGCGAGGCGGATCGTTTCCGCGTGCAGCTCTCGCCTCGGTGACTCCGCACCGCTGGTCGCGCTCACGACGGCATTTCCTTG
>DMNR01000374.1:0-2438 GCA_003452655.1 Actinomycetota bacterium
GCTGCGCGCTTGGGGCGCCCCCCTTCCGGGGGGCACGGGTGGACGTGGGCGCCGTCCGGCTGCGGAAACCTGCCCGCAGAAGGACGACGACACGCGCCACCGGCTAGGGCGTCCATGCGCCTCCAGGGCACCACGCAGCGCACGATCGGCCGGGGAATGTCCGGCCATCGCAAGCTTTTTTTGTTCAGAAAAGTGAACACGTGGTACATACAAGAGGACACACGAGCGCCCTCAAAAGCGCTCTTTGAGACCCCGTAGGTGAATGCCGCCAAAGCTCTTCCTACGGGGTCGCTCGCTTTTGTGGGTCCGAAGTTCCCAGACCGGGACGGATGCGCAGCCATGGACGCTCCATTTCGCGTCGCGGCGCAAGACATTTCAAATGGATCCGGGCGGATCCAAGTCATCAGCTACGCACGCAACACACGTATTTAGCGGGAGGTCGCGCGTTTTCTGGTCTTCGCTCCGATGGGTCGGCCGACCCTCGGATCTTCGTCCCGCTGGGGGAACGTCTTCCCGTCGTTGTGCTTCCGCTTGAGGCGCTCCACCTCGGCCCTAAAAGCGTTCTCCGCGAGCTTGGTAAGGGTGAGCCGTACCGGCGGCCCGGAGAGCGCTACGACCGCGTTGCGGGCGTCCTCCAGGAGTTCGATCGGTAGGTAGAACGTCGCGCGCGTGGTCTCGCCCGAGGTCGTGGGCGCCTTGCCATTCGTGGACGGGGGCGGCGGTGCTGGTGCCTTCTTCGCGGGGGACGCGATCAAGACATCGAGCGGATTTTCGCCGATGGTTCGGCGCGTGATCTTAGGGCGTCCCATATGCCATTAACGTTTACGTTGTTTACCTTGCGGGGGTTTGTCGCGCTTCAGCAGTTCGGCCGCCGCGTTGCGGTAGTCTTCCGCTCCGGAGCTTCGTGCATCGTAGATCGTGATCGGCTTCGCGAACGATGGCGCTTCCGCGAGACGGACGTTTTCGCGAATGACGGTCTGGAACACGTCGGCCCCGAAGCGCTCGCGGAGGGTCTGGACGACGTCTTGCGAAAGGCGCGTGCGAGCGTCGACGCGGCATGCGAGGAGCCCGGTAAGGCGAAGGCTGGGGTTGAGGCGGTCCCGGACCCGCTCCACCGTCTGAACGAGGCCCGCGAGCCCAGCGAGCGCCATCACGCGCGTTTCGACAGGCACGAGCACCTCACCGCAGCCCGCGAGCGCAGCGACGGCCAGCAGACCCAGGGAGGGAGGGCAGTCAACGAGCACAAAATCCCAGCGCGGCGGGAGGCGCTCCAGCGCACGGCGTAGGATGGTCTCCGTTCCAGGCTCAGCGGCTAGGGCCTTCTCGATGCCCACGAGCCAAGGGGAGGCCGGGATCAGCTCGACACCCTTCGCGCATGTGGCTTGAACGAGCGGCGCGAGGGGGCGCCCCTCCGCGAAGACGTCGAGCAAGCCGCGCCCGCCGTCCTTCACTCCGAACCAGGCAGACGCCGACGCTTGCGGATCGAGGTCGAGCACGAGCACGCGCTTGCCCTTCTCTCCGAGCGCCGCCCCGAGGTTAACGGCCGTCGTGGTCTTGCCGCTGCCGCCCTTCTGATTCGTGACCGCGATCTGTCGCATGGTGCTTTAGTACGAAACGTTTACGTTACTTGCAACGGAGGTGCAACGTTGCGAGCATTCTTGCACGAATGGCCTTGCTTCGCCGCGCTTGCCCTTGGTCCCGTTGCTGGCGCTCGCGGGGTCCCGCGAGGACAAGGCCCGGCTGCGAGGGTTCGAGCACGAGCACGCGCTTGCCCTTCTCGCCGAAGCGCTGCCGGAGGTCCACGGCCCGCCGTGGTCTCGCCGCTGCCACGTGACCGCGCTCGGCTGTCATCTGACGCTTTCACACGAAACGTTTACATTACTTGCAACGGAGGTGCTTCACTGCAACCATTCCCGCACGAATGGCCTTGCTTCGCCGCGGTGCTCTTGGTTCCGTTGCTGGCGCTCGCGCGGATTGTGGCGAGCGGGGATCGAGTTTGCTGATGTCGCGTTCTCTCCTGCGTGCTGTGCTCGTCGTGCTCGTCTTCTGCGTCGCAACGCTCGCGACCGCAGCGACGGCACGCGCGCAGCTTCCCTCAGCCGTCGACGACCCGCGCAAGGGGCCGCGCCTGGAGTACCGGCAAGGCCCGCGGGAGTGTCTTACAGAGGATGCGTTTCGCAGCGAGGTTGCGATCGCGGCGCATGACGGTGAGGATCACCTGTACGACAGTTCGCCGGATGTCGTGCGGGTGTGGTTCGAGAAGATCCGAGGGGGTTACCGCGGGACGATCGAGTACACGGACGCGACCGGCGCGAAGGACGTGCCGGAGGTGCAGACCTCCTATAACTGTGAGATCCTCGCGCGCTGGGTGGCGTCCTCGGTGAGCGATAAGATCCCGCGTGAACCGGCTCCCTCGTGTCCCGTGTGCCCGGCTCCCT
>DMNR01000374.1:2453-3234 GCA_003452655.1 Actinomycetota bacterium
CTCAGTACCTATGTGATGATGTCGGCGTTTCTCTCTGCCGACGTCGCGCCAGCCATAGGGATCGGCGCGGAGGTACGCGGCGACATCTTCGGAGTAAGCGCGGAGCTTCGCTTTGTGGTGCCGAGTCGCGCCTACGCGCGTGAATCCGTCCCTGGGACGACCTCGCACTTTCCGGTGGAGTTCGACCTTAGCGAGCTTGGCCTACTTATCGTGCCGTGCGGGCGATACAAATACTTTGTCGGCTGCGGTGTGGCGCAACTCGGCGGGCTCATCATGCAAACCCCCGTCACTCTGGAGACGAACGTGTTCTACAGCTTCGGGCCCAGAGTAGGCTTTGAGGTGCCTTTCGCGGAACGGTTCGCGGTATTCGGGTTCGCGGAGGTGCTCTTTTCTCCGTCGCCCGCAGGAATCAAATTTACTGAACCAAACCCGGACAAACCAGACTCCCCCCTTGCAAATACGCAGTGGGCACAACCGACAGCCTCCGGCTTCTTCGGTGCAGGGGTGTCGGTCAAATTCCGGTGAAGGAGTGGGGTGCTCTCATGGGACGGTGGCAAATCTTCTTGGGTGGCGCACTGCTGCTCGCCGGATGCCCCAGCCGATTGGGCGAGACTCCCACCCTAAACAGCAAGAACGGCACCGGAACCACCACCACGGCCGGCACCGGAGGGGGCCAGTTGCTCGACGGTGCAGGGGGCCAGGATGCCAGTTGTTGCGTGAAGGACAAGATCGATCCGTTTGAGGGGCCGTCCTGGTTTGTGATCACCGGGGATACACATCT
>DMNR01000342.1 GCA_003452655.1 Actinomycetota bacterium
AGATGTGTATAAGAGACAGGACCAGCAGCGCGAGGCCACGTCGCGGGTCCTCGCCCAGCAGCAGCTTCGACAGCTCATCCCGGATGCGCTCGGCAGACACGATCGCCAGCCGATCAGCCATCGCGGTCATTGCCGCAACTGCTTCCTCTGCGACGGTCATCTCCAACTGCGACGCGAACCGAGCGGCCCGCATCATCCGCAGCGGGTCATCGTCGAACGAGTCTTCCGGGCGACCCGGCGTGCGCAACAGGCCTGCAGCGAGGTCAGCGACTCCGCCGTGAAGATCCACGAACTCCACGTCGGGCAAGGTCACGGCCATGGCATTGATCGTGAAGTCGCGCCGAACCAAGTCCTCGGCGAGTGTTTCGCCGAACTCGACTACCGGTTTTCGGGAGTCCGCATCGTAGGACTCGGCTCGATACGTCGTGACCTCAATCTGGTAGCCGTCCTTCAGCGCTCCGACGGTGCCGAATCGAATCCCGATGTCCCAGGTTGATTCCGCCCACTTGTTCAACAGTTTCACGACCGCCTCTGGACGCGCATTTGTCGTGAAGTCCAGGTCATTCCCAAGGCGGCCGAGCATTGCATCACGGACTGAACCGCCCACCAACGCCAACTCGTATCCCTGCTCGGCAAAACGTTCACCGAGATCGCGTGACAGCGGTAAAACGTCGGCGAGCGCGTCTATCGAGACGCGGAGCGGGGCAGGTCCTTGGGATTGAGTCATGTTGACCACACCTTAGTTCCGGTGCCAGAACGATTTGCCGACTATCCTCACCGCATGGCCGCGTCTTCTCCGAATAGCCCTGTCGGCGGCCCGCATGTTCCGGTTCCTTCAGACATCCGCGCGCCCCGAAGAACTCCGCCGAGCGAAGAGACCAGCGCGGGTGGGTTGGTTGTGGACCGCAGTGGAGATACTGCATCTGCGGCTCTCATTGGTCGGCTCGATCGCCGAGGGCGGCTGATGTGGTCGTTACCCAAGGGGCACGTGGAGCCCGGAGAAACTCGTGAAGAGGCTGCAATCCGCGAAGTCCAAGAGGAAACCGGAATCTCCGGACGGATTCTGGCCCCACTTGGTGCGATCGATTTCTGGTTCGTTGCCGATGGGCGGCGAATCCACAAGACAGTGCACCACTTCCTGATGGAAATGGTTGGGGGGCAGCTGTCCGCTGATGACGCCGAGGTGGTTGAAGTGCAGTGGGTTCCGCTGACGGACGTCATCAGTCGCCTGGCATACGCGGATGAACGGCGCCTCATGGAATCGGTTCCCCAGTTGTTGGCGGACTACGGGTGAGATACAGCCGAATTCTGGCAGTCGGCACGGCCTCTGCAATCCTGTCGGTGGCAATTGCTGGGCAGGCGATGGCGGGCGTTGCCGCCGCCAAGGACCAGACCGATCCGCAATCGACGGGGCTGTCTGTGTCTCTGGACTCGTTGACACCGGTTGTACCCAAAGCCAAAGATGTCCTTCAGCTCGCCGGGACCGTGACAAACACCTCCGACCGCGAGATCGACGGCGCGAACGTTGAACTGCGCCTCTCCCAAGATCGGCTCAGCAGCCGCGACCAACTCGCCAAGGTTGCCTCCGGCGACGAGACACCGAACACACGAGGCGTCTCGAACGGAAACACCGAGATCAAGTCGGAGTTGGCCCCTGGCGCCAGCGCCTCCTGGACCCTCAAGATCCCCATGTCCGACCTTGGCCTCGGGAATAGCGGCGTGTACGGCATGCGCCTCGAGGCGACCTCGCGCCAGGACTCGCAGGTCAACACTTCGGTGCAAACGTTTTTGCCCTGGTTCCCGAATGCCAACTCGGTCAAGCCGACCAAGGTGGTGTGGCTGTGGCCCCTGAGCGACTGGCCGGATCGCAACGCCAACAACGTCTTCCTCACCGACCGGACGCCGGCGGAGGTGACACCTGTGGGCCGACTCAGCCGCGTGCTGGATCTCGGCATCGCGGCGAAGGAACAAGCGGAATGGGTCGTCGATCCACAGGTGTTGCAGGCTGTCAACGGGATGACCACTGGCTACCAGGTCGCCGGGCAGAGCGGAACTCCCATCCCAGGCGCGAGTACTCAGGCAGCAAGTGACTGGATCACGAAAGCGCGAGCAGGCCTCGCAACCGCATCGGTCTCCGCGACTGCCTATGCGGTCCCGGACTCGACAGCCCTGAACCGCGCGAAGATGACCCAGGACGTCGTCCAGGCGACCACGACGTCGGCCGAGTCTGTGACAGCCCTGCTCGGACGGCCGGTTACGTCGTCGATTGGCTGGCCTCCCGGGGCGCGAACCGATACGAAAACACTGAGCTTGCTGCAGAAGTCCGGCGTGAGGACAGTGGCACTAGACAACTCCGCCCTCTTACCACCGAGTGACGGCAGTTCCGGCGCCATCAACTCCGCGGTCATCCGAACTGAATCGGGTCCGCTAGCAGCCATCCTCACCGACCGGGTCCTGTCCACTTCCTTCGGCAACGCGGGCAGTTCTGCAACCGACGCCGTTCTGGCGCGGCAGCGGTTTCTTGCCGAAACTGGCCAGATCACGATCGATGCTCCCGATACCGAACGGATCGTGGCGGTTGGTCCGGACCCTCGATGGGATCCGAACACAGCGGTAGTCGCGGATATCTCAGGCGCGTTGCGTTCTGCTCCATGGATGCGCAGTTCAACACTGGCTCAACTGTTGGCAGCCACGCCGAAGGACTCCACCCGAACGCTGGCACCCATGACGGCAGGCGCACGTCGTGCCGGGCTCAATCCCACGTACCTCAACAGAATCCAGAAGACCCAGGACAACCTCGGGGTCTTCTCAGCCATCTTGGACCAACCGGGGCAACTGACGGAGAAGTATTCCTCGGCGCTCTTGCGAACCACCTCTGGAGCCTGGCGTCTGGACCGTGACGGCGGAACAAAACTGCTCGACTCCATCAACCAAGAGTTGGCCAATGAAATGGGCCGCGTCCGGGTGCTGTCCGGGGGCGTCAAGAACTTCTCAAGTGAGACCGGCGAAATCCCGATCACAATCTCAAATGACCTCCCTGTTCCGGTCACAGTGGGCATGACGTTGACAGGCGATCCGCCAATTCGCCTTTCCGCCCAGCCTTTTGGGCCGATTACGATTCCGGCCAATCGAAAGGTCAGTACTCAGATCACCGCACAGGTGCGCGGAAACGGTGAGCTGCCAGTCAAGGTCCAACTGACTACTCGCACCGGCACGCCTTACGGTGACCCATCCGAGGTCACACTCCGCAGCAGCGCTTATGCGAACGCAGCAACGTGGGTCGTGGCGATCGCGTTTGTCCTATTGACTCTGCTCTTGTTGGCGAACTCGATCAGACGTCGGCGTGAACGGCGTAACCAGCCCGACGAAGCGACTGAAGCAGCCAACCCCGCGCCAACTTCACCTGACGGGGGCGGCGATGAGTGATCCGGTAACCCCAAGCGAGGATGCCGCCGGCGTTAGCCAAGTAGATCTCGGTGAAGTCGCCCAGGCCGAGCCCCATCAAACCAACGCAGTAATCCGAAGCAGTGCCCTGATGGCCGTGGGAACCATCACGTCGCGAATCACCGGGGTCCTGCGCGATATCACCATCGCCGCCGCACTCGGATCTGCGATCTTGGCGGATACCTACGCACTTGGTAACTCACTTCCGAACATCATCTACATCCTGGTGATCGGCGGTGCCCTGAACGCGGTCTTCATCCCGCAGTTGGTTCGCCATATGCGGTCCGATGAGGACGGCGGTGACGGATACGCGGACCGCCTGATCACCCTCGTGGGAATCATTCTGGTCGTTGCAACGGCCCTGGCGATTCTGTTCGCGCCGCTGATCGTCAAGCTCTACTCAACGAGCGACTTCACTAGTCAACAGCTCTCATTGGCAACTGCCTTCGCCAGATTCTGCTTACCCCAGATCATCTTCTACGGCTTGTACACGATGTTCTCCCAAGTGTTGAACTCCCGATTGCACTTCGGCGCACCGATGTTCGCGCCGATCGTGAACAACGTCGTGATGATCGCCACGGCCCTTGGATTCATGTTCGTCGCCGGGACGATGGCTACCACGGAAACGATCACGCCAGGACAGGTGGCGTGGCTCGGGATCGGAACAACGCTCGGCGTCGCCGCGCAGGCGGCGGTCTTGATCCCCGTGCTGATTCGCGTCGGATATCGCTGGCGACCTCGCTTCGACTTCCGCGGTCACGGCCTTGGGAAGGCCGGTTCACTCGCGGGATGGACGATCGGTCTCGTCCTGGTGAATCAGGTCGGATTCCTGGTCATCTCCCGGCTCGCGACCCAGGCGAACTTCGTCGCAGCCCAAGCCGGAGACATCCCGCAAGGGTTGGCGACCTATCAACGCGCGTTCCTTGTCTTCATGCTTCCGCACTCGGTCATCACCATCTCGCTGGTCACCGCGTTGTTCCCGCGGATGAGCAAATCGGCAGCCATGGGCGCGCTGCGTGAGGTGTCCCACGACGTGTCGGAGGGAATCCGACTGATCTCCGCGCTACTTGTCCCATGCGTCATGTTCCTCATCGCTTTTGGGCCGATGTTGGGGACAGTCTTCTTCGGTTTCGGGGCTAACCGAGGGGCTCCGGCAACGTATACCGGGCTCGTTGTGTCGGTATTCGCGATCGGGATGCTGCCTGTCTCTTATACACATCT